>JAVEYV010000272.1:0-3695 GCA_034003305.1 Spirochaetia bacterium
GGAGGATGATCCCTTTAAGGAATTTCTCGCCCGGGGAGTCCCGGGGCGCTTTATCGAGTTCGGGCATAAAAGCTGCCGCGGCTTTGAGGGCGCCGAAAGTCTGGGGCTTCAGGGCTGGACGATCCGCTGGAAGGCTCAGCGCTTTTTGTTTCCGCTTCCCGGCCGCCACAACCTGCTGAACGGCCTGGCAGCCCTGGCGCTGGCCGCCGAACTCGGAACCGATCCTGCACTGACTGCCCAGGGTCTGTCTTCGGTGCGGCCGCTTTTTGGCCGTTCCGAACTGCTGAAGGGCAGGGTGGAACTGCTCAAGGATTGTTACAACGCCAACCCCGACTCCATGGCAGCCGCCATCGACCTCTGCGACTCTGTCCAGTCCAAGGGGAGGCGGGTCTACGTACTGGGCTCCATGAGGGAGCTCGGAGAAGAAAGCCTGGCTGCCCACAGGGACCTTGGCCGTAAAGCGGCCGAATCCAAGGCTGAGGCTCTCTTCTTCTTCGGCGAAGAGGCCGAAGAGAGTTTTGCCGCCGCCGCAGCGCTGCGCCCAAGTGCGAGCGCAATCTTCCATACAAACGATATGGACGAACTCTCTCGTTTGGTTACGGCCTATCTGTACGACGGCGACCTGCTCCTGCTGAAGGCGTCCAGGGGTCTTGCCCTGGAGATTCTCGCCGACAGGCTCGTCGAGGCAGGTTTCGCCGAGGAGACCCACAATGCTTCGTGAACTGCTGCTCCCCCTGGTCAAGTATTTTTCTCCCTTCAACATATTCCGTTACCTGACATTCCGCTCCGCCTATGCGGCGGTCAGCGCCCTTCTCATCGTATTTCTCCTGGGCCCCCTGGTCATTAAAAAGCTCAAAACGCTCAAGCTTGGCCAGTCGGTTCGCCTGGACGGGCCCGAAAGCCATCTGGTCAAATCGGGAACCCCGACCATGGGCGGCATACTCATCGTCATTTCCGTCGCGGTTTCGGTTATCCTCTGGCAGGATGTCCGCAACCCCCTGACCTGGATAGCTCTCTTCGCCCTTCTGGGTTTCGGCCTCATCGGCAGCGCCGACGACTGGCTCAAGATCAAGAAAAAGAACTCCGATGGCCTTTCGGCGGGCAAAAAGCTGCTTTCCCAGTTCTTCGTTTCCGGCGTCGTTGCCGTGGGCCTCTATCTCACCGGGGGCGAAAGCGCTACCAAGCTCTACATCCCCTTCTTCAAGAATTACATCATCGATCTGGGCCTGGCCTGGATTCCCCTGGCCATGATTTACGTCACCGCCTGGTCCAATGCGGTTAATATAACCGACGGTCTGGACGGTCTGGCCACAGGACTGGTCATCATGGCCCTGCTGGCCTTTTCCATCCTCACCTACGTAAGCGGACGGGCCGATTGGTCGACTTACCTGCAGATTCCCTACATCCGCGGCGCGGGAGAACTCACTGTCTTCAACCTGGCCCTCCTGGGAGCCTGCACGGGCTTTCTCTGGTTCAACTCCCACCCCGCCGAGGTCTTCATGGGCGACTCTGGCTCCCTGGCCCTGGGCGGCGTTCTGGCCGTTCTCTCCCTCATCGTCAAGAAGGAAGTCCTTCTCCTCCTCATCGGGGGCGTTTTTGTGATGGAACTGGGTTCCGTCATGCTCCAGGTTCTCTATTTCAAGGCTACCAAGGGCAAGCGTCTCTTTAGAATGGCGCCTATCCATCATCATTTTGAGCTTTCGGGTCTCAAGGAAACCAAGGTTGTCGTCCGGTTCTGGATACTGGGCGGCTTGTTCGCATTGCTGGCGCTTTCGACGCTGAAGATACAATAGCCATGGCACTGCGAATACTGGACGGAACAGCGGCGAGAAGGCCTGGCGGCGACGGCTCCCTGTCGGGGTTTTTAGGCTCCTTTGCCACCCTCGCCATAATGGGCTTTGTGGCCATGTGGTCGGCCTCCTCGGGCTACGGCATACGTATGAACCAGGGAGCAAGCCATTTCGCCATTCGGCAGGCAATCTTCTTCGTGCCGGCCCTCATAGTGTTCGTCATAAGCTCCAGAATCTCCCTGGAAAAAGTAAGAACCCTCATCGGTCCCCTTACCCTGATTTCCCTGATTTCCCTTCTTCTTCCCTTTATCCCCGGGCTGGGTGTGGAAATCAACGGCGCCAGGCGATGGATAAACATTGGGATCACCAATTTCCAGCCCTCGGAACTCTGGAAGCCTGTCGTGCTCGTCTACTCCGCCCATATCATGGCGAAAAAGGGCGAGCTTATACGAAGAACGGCCTGGGAAGCGGTGTTCCCGCTGCTGGTTCTCAGCGTGGGAACGGCGATTATCTACCTCCAGGACGATTTTTCCACCTCCATGCTTGCCCTGCTGGCGGGCATCTCGGTGTTCTGGGTCGCAGGGATACCCTTTCGGTTTTTCCTTGGTGTCTTCGTTCTGCTGGTGCCGGCGGCAATCCTCATGATCACCTCCTCGGAATACCGCCTTATCCGCGTTCTGGGCTACATCATCCCCGATTACGATCCCCATGGAATGAACTATCAGGTTCAGAATTCCATCAGGGCGATAATGTCCGGAGGCTTCTGGGGCAAGGGCCTGGGCCTGGGAACCCGGAAGCTGAACTCGATTCCGGAAGTGCAGTCCGATTTTGTCTTCGCCGCCTTCGCCGAAGAGACCGGGCTGCTGGGCGTGGCGGCGGTTTTTGCCGTTTGGACCTTCCTGGTTGTTACCGTTGTCCGTCAGGCGCGAAATAAGGATGCCTTTCCCCAATACCTCGCTTTGGGCATGCTGGCGCTTCTTTCCATTCAATTCCTGGTCAATCTTGGAGTCGTCAGCGGGTTCCTGCCTGCCACCGGAATCGCGCTTCCCTTCTTTTCCGCAGGCGGCTCCTCGCTGATATCCACCGCCTTGGCAGGAGGCATTATTCTCAACGCTCTGCGCACGAAAGGCTTCGAAGCCGCATCGCCCCAGCAGGATGAGCTGATTTCCGGAGGAAACGATAATGAGTGAGACAAGGCTCAACCCACGGCCGCGCATAGAACTCTTCCGCGAAGCCAAGGCCCTGGGAGACGCTATGTCCATAAAAGTCTCCCCCGCAGCCAAGCCTTCCCGCGATGAGGGCAAGCCGACCCTGGGAAGGGCATTGCTGGATCGCAGCACCGCGCGGCGCGAAACCGGACTTCCGGGAATCTCCGGCAGGGTTTTCCCGAAGCTTAAGGGAAAGACCGAAACGTCTGATTCTTCGGTAAACGCAAAGGCTAGGCGATCAGGCAAGGCGGAGGTTTCGGCTTTTGATGGAAACAGCAGCCTCCTGTATCTGGCCAGGACGAATCAGCAGGCCAGACAGAAGCCTAAGAAACTCTATGATCAAAATGCGGCGGCGCTGAGCAAGGGTGCCTCAGCCAGGGGAAAGGCGGCGAAGAAAAAGGCTAAGGGCGAAAATGCCAAGCTCGTGCTTGCCTTTATGCTCCTTATTGCGCTGGGTGCGGGGCTCTATGCTTCGCTTCCCCAGGTTACCAGGGTGAGAGCCGTGAGCGTCGATGGCATGAAAAACGTTCTTCAGAAGGAAATTATCGAAGCCCTGTCGCTCAGCGAGGATATAAATCTTATCAATGCCGATGTTCCTGCCATGGAGGCGAGAATCCTGGCTAACCCCAAGGTTGCCTCGGTGAATATCGGCCGGGCTTTTCCGGACAAGCTCATGGTCAAGCTCGTGGAGCGCAGG
>JAVEYV010000273.1:0-3692 GCA_034003305.1 Spirochaetia bacterium
GTTAACATACTTACATAGTTATCAGCTTCTTGCTTGATGTATTCGGGACATAGATCACTAAGATACTGCTGGTCAGATTCGCTCACCACGCGATAAAGTGTCAATGGCAATCTAAATTGGTACGAGTTGGCACTCGAAACTGGTACACTAATTTCACTGTTTCAGGTGTTTCAGCCTGAAGCTATCCCCGAGCAAGGTAAGATTCTGAGAATGATGCAATAAGCGATCGAGGATAGCTGTGGCAATGACGTTATCGTTGAAGGTGACTCCCCACTCATTGAAGAGTCTGTTTGAGGTAATGACGATGGATTTGAATTCATAGAGGTGATTGATCAGTTGGAAGAACAGGTTTGCTCCGGAGTTATTGAGCGGCAGATAACCCAATTCATCAATAACGATCAGATCATTTTTGGATAGGGCGTGCAGGGTTTGAGACAGTGTCCCTTCAGCTTCAGCCAGGAGTAGGCTATCCATGATTTCGTTCATGGAAAAGAAGGCTGCCTTGTAGCCGGATTTCAAGGCTTCAAAGCACAAGGCAATGGCAATATGTGTTTTACCTACCCCGGGCGGTCCCATGAGGATGATGTTTTCCCGTTGTTCCAGCCAGACGAAGGAGAGCCATTCTTTGACTGTCTGTTTGGTCAGGCAGTGTTGATAGGCATAGTCGAACTCATCGAAGGTTTTCAGGGTGGGTAGTTTTGCCTGTTTTATCCTTCGTTTTAGGTTGGTTTGGTCTCTTCCGGTGTTTTCCAGATCAAAGAGGTAGTGCAGCAGTTCCAGGTGAGACATATTCCCTTTTTCAGCTTTGCAGATGGCTGTTTCAAGGTGGTTGAGGATGTGATAGCATCTGGCTCTTTTCAGGTATCTTTTAGTGTTCTCGATCATGTTTTAGAACCTCCATATAGGCGTTTAGCGATCTTTGTAAGGCAGAGCCTGCGACCGCTGTCTGGGGCCGGGTACTTTTGGCGGCATTGATTCTTTCGCGGGTTTCGACATCCTTGAGGATCTTTTCGATCGTGGTGGCTCTCAGGATCTGCAAGTTGTTTATAATGGGGACAGCACTGAACCAGACGTCTTTGTCGAACTTGCCTGCCAGTTTACAGATCGCCCGCAATTGGTCTCTGGGAATCTTGGGATTATCCCTGACCAACTTTTCGACGATCCTAGCCTCGGAATCATAGCTGGCCAATAACTCGGCAGCTTCTTCTTTCAACTTCCTCAGGATCTGGTTGAAATCACGGTAATGGTTATTGTTCCTGACCAGGTTACCCTTGGTGTCGGGGATCGGGTGGACCGCCAGAATGCTTCCGTTGAGAGGATCGATGATGTGCAGGCTGCCATCCACTTCTTCAATAAATACCTGACGGTTCTGAAAGGCCATGGGAACCGAATACTTATTGCCGGAATAGCAAATGATCCCGGTTTTATCCGCCTGTCTGGTTTGCGGGTGGACAAGGGACTCGGGGATACGCTTAAAGAGCTGCTTTTCTTCGCTCCAGACCATTTGAGGCTGTTGTTTGATGGTGGCGTGCACTCTTTGGTTAAAGACGCCAAGCCATTCCAGCAGGTGATTTCTCAGCTCAGCCAAATCGGCAAATTGACTTCCATAGAGGAACCCATGTTTTACCTCCGAAACGCTGCGCTCGATCTTACCCTTGCTCTGTGGGTCATAGCCCTCGCAGACATAAGGATGGAACCCCGCTTTCAGGGCAAACTGATGAAATTCCTCATTAAACAGGACTTCCCGGTATTTCTCACTGATCGCCACCAACTTGGTCTGATCATATACATACTCCGTAGCCAGACCTTCCATGTATCTGAAAGACTGACGATGAGCCTCGATGAAGTCTGCGGTGTTATATGGCCTGTTCTGACAGTGCACATATAGATACCTGGAAAAAGACAGGACAAAACAACAGAAATACACTTTGAACTGACCGCCGGAACTGCGGTCCACTCTCATTTCGCCCATGTCGACCTGAACCTGTCTTCCGGGCTCGGTTTCGATGATTGCGAAAATTCTCTTCTGGGGTGCCGGGAGCTCCTCTTTCAGCTTTCTTACAAAGTTTCGGAAAGCCCGTGGTTTGGACTTTATCCCGGGATAAAGGTCGATCACTTCATTGTATAGACGACTTGATCTTAGTTTCGGGTACTTCAGAAGACGCTGGCGAACATGTTCCTCGGCGGCCGCGAACCCACTGCTGCCGGCGCGCCGGCAGCAGTGGGTTTCGCCCTCCAACTCTGACATCTTACAATACTTGTTTACTGTACTCTTCGACATACCCAGTTCAGCGGCTATCTGACGCTGGCTTTTACCTAAGGTCCTTAGAGTTATGATCGTATGATACATCTTTGCTCCTATCATTCTGAGCTCCAATTATCTTCATTGGAACCCATTTTTGGTACTTGCGTACCAATTTCAAGTGCCAAGTTGTACCATTTTCAAATGCCACTTACACGTACTTGTGGACCTCTATCATCTGCCCTGGGCAAAAGCTTGGGAGATCACCACCAGGACTTGTAACTACACCAATCACACCATCTTGCCTGAAGCCCTTGAGAAATGGCCGGTGGACATGATGCACAAGGTGCTGCCCCGGCATCTGGAGATTATCTACGAGATCAATCACCGCTTCCTTTCTTCGCTGAAGCTCGATCCGCAGCGTCTGCGCGGCTTATCCCTGATCGAAGAAGAACCGGTGAAATCCGTACGCATGGCTCATCTGGCGATCGTGGGATCTTCGAAGGTAAACGGGGTGTCGGTGCTGCATACGCAGATCCTGAAAGACAAGGTATTCCGCGACTTCCACGAATTGGAGCCGGATAAGTTCGTCGCCATCACCAATGGCATCACGCCCCGGCGCTGGCTGATGCTGTGCAATCCCGCTCTTTCTGCTCTGATCGACAGCGCCATCGGTAAAGCCTGGCGCAAAGACCTGCGCAAATTGGCAAAGCTGAAGCAGATGCAACGGGAGAAGTGCTTTATGGAAGACCTGGCGGAAGTGAAAGCAAAGAATAAGCGAGACTTCGCCGCCTACTGCCACAAAACCATGGATCTGACCCTCAATACCGATGCCATCTTTGACTTTCAGGCCAAACGCATGCACGAATACAAGCGGCAACTGCTGAACGCACTCCACATCATCCATCTGATCCACGAGATTCGCGATGGCAGAGCCGTGTATCCGCATTGCTTCTTCTTCTCCGGAAAAGCGGCCCCTGGCTATGCCGTCGCCAAGAAAATCATCAGCCTCATCTGCGCCCTGGGAGATTATGTAAAGAAAGACAAAAAGCTTGCCAACACCCTGCAGGTGGTATTTTTGCCAAACTACCGGGTCAGCCTGGCGGAGCAGATTATGCCCGCAGCGGAAGTATCCCAGCAAATCTCCCTGGCAGGAACAGAGGCCAGCGGTACCGGAAACATGAAGTTCAGCCTCAATGGCGCGCTCACGGTAGGTACTCTGGATGGAGCCAACATCGAGATCAGGGACGCGGTGGGCGCAGAAAACTTCTTCCTCTTCGGGATGAAGGCGGAGGAAGTGGATGCGCTGCGCCAAAGCGGATACAATCCCTATGCCTGCTACAAAAAGGATAGCCATATCCGCCGCGTTCTGGATTTCCTCTGTGGACCGGAGCTTGCCGGCTCACCGGCGGGTAGTTTCCAGGAACTTGCGGATCTGATCCTCTTGCAG
>JAVEYV010000274.1:0-3683 GCA_034003305.1 Spirochaetia bacterium
GCAGCAAGGATGATGGGTGAGGAAGAGACCCGCACGTGGTGGAAATACACTGCCGGCATGGCAGTGCTGATCTCAGTCGTAATGGCATGGGTGATCGTGGAAGTGCGCCCCCTGGCCTTCTTTACTCAGGCGCAAAACACCGCTTCCATATTGGGCGGAATCTTCAATCCCGATCCCGGGGAGCTGGTCCCGATGCTCGCCGCTCTGGTGGAAACGATCTATCTGGCGCTCCTGGCCACAGTTCTGGCCATCCCCTTTGCCTTTGTGCTGTCCTTTTTTGCCGCAAAGAATCTGATGTATTCCTCCCTGATCGGGCGCGTAGTCTATGTATTCATCCGCACATTGTCCACTATCTTTCGCTCGATCGAAGCCATCGTATGGGCGATCATATTTTGCGTGTGGGTGGGCATCGGCCCCTTTGCCGGCATGCTGGCTTTGTGGATCCACTCCATTGCTTCGTTGGTAAAGCTGTATAGCGAACAGATTGAGAACATCGATCCCGGCCCCGTGGAAGCCATCAAAGCCACCGGAGCCGGTACTCTGCAGGTGTGGCGCTATGCCGTTGCCCCGCAGATCCTGGCGCCCTATCTCGCCTTTACCATCTACCGCTGGGATATCAATGTACGCATGGCGACCATAGTAGGTTTTGTGGGTGGCGGCGGCATCGGTCTGGCTTTGTATCAACAACAATCGATGCTGGCATGGCGCAATGTGGGGCTGATCATGTGGCTGATCGCCATTGTGGTGTGGGTGATGGATATGTTCAGCGCCTACATCCGCGAAAAGCTGGTGGCAAACTAAGGAATAAAGGATTTATCATGCAATACAACCCCGTGGAACTGATTATGAAAAAGCGCGACGGCAATGTGCTGTCCGAAGCGGAAATCTCTTTCTTTATCGATGGGTACCTCAGCGGCGCCATCCCTGAATATCAGATGACTGCCTTCCTGATGTGCTTCTTCTTCCAGGGCGCTCTGCCATTGGAAATCAGCGCACTTACCAGGAGCTACATCCAGAGCGGTGACACCTTAAGCTTCGATGGGGCTCTGCCGGTGGCAGATAAGCACTCCACCGGGGGGGTGGGAGATAAGATATCGCTGATGCTGGCACCCATCGCTGCCGCATTGGGACTGTATGTGCCGATGATCTCCGGACGCGGATTGGGACACACCGGGGGCACTTTGGACAAACTGGAAGCTATCCCCGGATTCAACACCCAGTACAGCATGGAGGATTTCAAAGCACTGGTTTTGAAACATGGCTTTGCCCTGGTGGGGCAATCCGCTGCCATGGTTCCCGCCGATAAACGCATCTACGCGCTTCGTGACGTCACTGCGACCGTGGAATCCCCCGCCCTCATCACCGCCAGTATCATGAGCAAAAAGATCGCCGAGGGGACAAAATACCTGGTGATCGATCTCAAAATCGGCAGCGGAGCCTTTATGCCAAACCTGCGTCGCGCCAAGGAACTGGCAGAGCATCTGATCAGCACGGGCGAAAGCTTCGGGCAAAAAGTGAAGGTGGCATTTACCAATATGAACTCTCCCTTGGGACACGCTGTGGGCAATGCCCTGGAGACCATCGAAGCCATCGAATACCTGAAGGGAAAATACCTGCCCGACACTTATGAGATAACCACTCAACTGGTGGCGCAAATGCTGATCATGGCAGGCAAAGCCCGGGACTTCGCGGAAGCCGAAACGATGATCAAGAGAGTAGTGGATAGTGGAGCAGCTCTGGTAAAGTTCCGCGAAATCATCGCTGCCCAGGGCGGAAACCCCCACGTAATCGAGGATTACAGCCTCTTTGCCACTGCCAAACATCAAATGCCCATCATCGCCACAAACAGCGGATTCATCCACGCCATCGATTCCCGCGCTATTGGCTACGCCCTGGTTCGCATCAAAGCCGGCCGCATGAAGACCACCGACCTGCTGGATTACAGCGCGGGAGCCTTGCTTTATCCCAAAATAGGAGATCAGGTGACTGCGGGAGACACCATCGGCATCCTGCACTGCAACGACGAAATACAAGGCAGAGAAGTACTTCGCATGATTCAGGATGCCTACAGCATCTCTGAAGCAGTGAAGGAAAAGGAAGAGCTGATCTACGAGATTCTCTGATCGGGGGGATTTTGAGGGCAAAAAAAACTGGCTCCGAAAGAGGGATTCGAACCCCCGACCTAGTGGTTAACAGCCACCCGCTCTACCGCTGAGCTATTTCGGAGCACCAAGTAGGTGCAATCTCGGAAACTACCCCTTTTTTGTCAACTGATATTTTCTATTGCGATGGTTTTTCTTATGCTGCGTAATGGCCGCTTATGACTTTTGGTTCTCTTTCAAATCGAGCGGGTGTGCATCCAAAGGTGGCCGAATTGGGGTGGCAAGCTCCTGCTTGCCACAGTGAGCTAGAGCTCGCTTCTGTAGGCATCTCCGCTGCCTCTGCCAAGCGGAGCTTAGCAGCCCTCTCAGCGAAGGATAGTTCTCTGTTTGCCTACTTTTCCCACTTGGTTTGAAGTGAGCCATATCTTTATCTCTCACTTGCATGCCTATCCGCATAGATTATCATGTCCTTATATTCTTAGATTCAAGGAGAGATTATGATTACGATACACCCTTACCTCAATTTCAATGGCAATTGCTACGAAGCATTCACGTTTTACAAGACCATCTTTGGCGGAGAATTCAGCTATGTGGGCAGATTCGCCGACATGCCCACTGAAGATGGACAAAGCATACCAGAAGAGCTGAAAGACCTGATCATGCACATGAGCTTACCGATCAATGACAATGTGATTCTGATGGGATCTGATGTCCATGAGTCCTTTGGCCAAAAGGCAGTGCCGGGCTCGAACGTGGAATTGATGATCACGCTGGACGATAGAGCGGAAACAAACCGGATTTGGGAAGCATTAAGACCAGGTGCCACCATCTTGATGGACTTGCACGACGCCTTTTGGGGAGATTACTTTGGCAATCTGATGGACAGATTCGGCATTAGATGGTCACTTAACTGCCCAAGTGAAGCTTCTGAATAGCTATCCAGGTCAGGACCGGAACTGCTGGATTTAGATTTATACAGTTTCCACTTTGAAATGACATAATCAAAGGGGGCATGGGGCTTCAGCCCCATACAATATAGGGTGGTGGGCTGGGCATGGATTATGTCATTACAAACTAAACACGGTATTAGGATTTCCTCACTGGAAGTACCAATATCCCGCTTTCACACTTGTTGTTTCGGATCAAAGAAAAGGGGGCGCTCGCACCTGAGCGCCCCGCTATCTTGCAGGAGAACTAGAGACTGCTCATTTCATCTTACTGAGGATGTTTGCTACGTGCGCACCTTGGAAGCGTGCGCCGTCGAGTTCGTTTTGGGAAGGCATTCTGCTGCCATCGCCGCCGGCAATGGTGCTGGCTCCATAGGGTGAGCCACCGGTGATTTCCGCCATGGAGGATTGTCCGGCAAAGCTGTAAGGCAGACCGGCAATCAGCATCCCATGATGCAGGAGAACGGTATGAAAACTGAGAATGGTGGATTCCTGGCCCCCGTGCTGCGTCCCCGTGGAGGTGAATACGCTGCCGATTTTGCCGATCAATGCGCCTTTGGCCCAAAGTCCGCCGCTGGCATCCAGAAATGCCTTCATCTGAGCGGCCATCATGCCATAGCGGGTGGGTGCGCCG
>JAVEYV010000275.1:0-3681 GCA_034003305.1 Spirochaetia bacterium
CGGACCCAAGGAAGGCCTGTCACTCGGCGTGAACCTCCCCTACGGACTCGTTGCCGAAGATACTCTTGATGTGCTGCAGAAAGCCGACCTTGGCGTGAAGTATGACATCAAGGACGTTGGTACCGCTTTTGCTCTCATGGACATGAATTTCGTAACCCCGGCCAACGTTCTCAACGCCGGTTTCAAGTTCACCGGAGTAAAAAACCTCACCGCTACCGTCATCACCAAGCTGCAGCTCGATGCTAACACCTACAGGTTCGGCGCTGGCGCCTCCTACACCGGCATCGAAAACCTCGCCGCCTATGTCGAAGGTGCGGCTGTTTCCACCGCTGGTGTCATTACCTTCTCCGTGTGGGGCCAGGCTGACTACACCGTCATCGACCCTGTCACCGTTTCTCTCGGTGCCTATGTTGGCGACAGCTCCAAGTACGATGTCTACGGAGCAGTTGCTTATGACCTCGGTGCTGGCATGAGCGCTGAAGCTTCTGTTGGCTTTGACGGCGCCCTCTGGGCAGCTGCCAAACTCTACTACGTTGTTTCCCTCTAATCTCGAGGTATAATGCACAACGACGCCGTCCCTATTGCGGGGACGGCGTTTTCTTTATATAAGTAATAGCTATGAAGCACTCGAAAGGTTATGTTTATTTTCTGTCATTCGGATTTTTATTTGTCTTCTTTTTTTCTTCCTGCGCTACAGCCAAGAATGCTTACGATCCCACCCTGCCTAAGGTCGTAGTCTACAAGGCAGATGAATCCGACATCAGGGACTATGGCAAAAACTATACAGAAAATCCTTATTTGGAACCTCGAACATTAATTCGGGGTAAATTAAATGAGTTTTTTGTCGTTAAAGTTGATTTCAACCTGCCTGCGGACGACATCGTCGCTATTGTTGCCTCGGCTAAAGCGCCTTCAGGGGAGGACGTGGCCAAGGTATACGATATTCAAAGTCTAAAGGATTTTTGGTGGTCGGTGACGATTCAAGACGAGGACAACGGGCTCTATGACAGAAAGATGACTGCAATTGAGCGATCCTGCATTCCTGGCTTCGATTTTAAGCAAAGAGCTGGAAAACGAAGCCTCTACATCCCCTTTATCGGGAAAAACCCCATACCAAGACCTGCGACGGTATCTGTACAGGTCGTACTATCGTCGGGATATACAGGGCAGTTCTCGTACGTGTTGGAATAGACGGAGAAGAGGAGCGTGAAGCGTGAGTCAAATATCCTCTTTCTTGAATGCGCTAGGGCTTGGGAACGTTGTCAACAATGTAAAAGGATCGAAGCCTGAAGATATTCTCCAGACATTCATCAAAGTATTGCATCTGCCAAAGCATATTGATAAAGCCTCGTTGGGAGATGATCTCGTCGAACGAGAGAGCCTAGGGTCCACAGCAATCGGATATGGCTACGCTATGCCGCATCCGCGAAAGCGCATAATGAATGATGAACATGCTGCGATTATTGCTGTTGCCTATCTTGAAAATCCTGTCGAATGGAGTTCTCCTGACGGCAGGCCTGTAGAAGTTTTATTCTTACTTTTGTCTGGCGAAGATCGGCAACATTTGACTTTTATATCTGAGATTGCATCGATCGTGAACGATTTGGGTTTCCGGGAATTCATGACAAAAAAACCACAGAAAGATAAGATAATCGAGTACCTCTCTGAGCGTTATCTTTTAAATCCCAAAGCCACAAGATAGGTTTCGAAGGATTGCGCCCTGCAGGCTTCGGGCTTGTAACCCCGCGCCTGGGTGAAATTTGACTTAAGCTGTGTTATCAGCCGCTTTTCCTCGCCGGACTGGAATATCTTCATGACCAGGGAACCTCCGGGGGCGAGGAGGTGGAGGGCAAGGTCCATGACGGATTCGACAAGCTCCTCGGACCTGGCTTGGTCAACCAGGCGGTTGCCGGTGGTTGAGGGGGCGGCGTCGGAGACGACCAGGGAGTAGGGGCCGGCAGCGCGGAGCCGGGAGCGGATCGCCTCGTCCAGGATGGATCCCTTTATGAAACTGAAGTTGGGGTCTGGCGGCGAAATGCCTAAGTCCTGGATATCCACCGCGGCAAGGGAGCCGCGGCCGGCCAGTTTGCGCAGAAGCCAGAGGCTCCAGGAGCCGGGGGCCGCGCCGATGTCGAGGATTTTCGGTCCTGTGGATCCTGCTGTCTGATCCTGTGATCCTGTCGCCTTAATCAAGCCGAACTTTGCGACGATCTCTTCCAGTTTGTAGACGCTGCGGGCGGGGTAGCCTTCTTTTTTGGCCTTGAGGGTCCAGAAATCGGGCTTTTCATAACCGGCCATTAAGCGCTCATGCCTTAGCCAACTGGCGGTTCAAGCGCTGAATGAAGTCCGCGGGTTTGACGAACTTCTGCCCCTCGGCCAGCAATGCCTGATCCAGGAGGATGTGGGCGATATCCTCGGCATCCTGGACGAGACCTTCGTTTTTCGGCTCTGCGCCGCGCCTGGATTCCAGGTCGGCAAGCTTTTTCACCAGAACATGCCCGGGATTCAGTTCCAATATGGGAGTCGGCTCCGGCATTTCGGTGTTGGAAATGCGCATCATCAGTTCCCGGTACTGCAGGGTGGGGTCATCCTTGTCCATGACCACGCAGGAGGGGCTCTTGGACAGACGCTTGGAGAGGCGCACGTCCTTGACCCGCTCGCCCAGGATCCGCTTGGCCGCCTCGACCGCCTTCTTGCCGCCTTCCTCGTCAGCAGCTCCGGCCGCCGTATCCTTGCCCAGGTCCTCGTCCGAGTCGGAATGATTGACACTCTTGAAACTCATGCCCTCGTACTGGCCCAGGCTGGCGAAGACCAGCTCGTCGATTTCGTCCGACCCGATCAGCACTTCCAGGCCCCGGGCGGCAAATGCCTCGAGCAAGGGGCTTGCCCGCAGCCGCTCTTCGTTATTGCCGGTGATGTAGTAGATTGTCTTTCTGTCGCCTGCCCTGTTTTTGTAATCCTCAAGGCTGGTCCAGCCCTCGGCGCCGGTGCTCTTGTAGCGCACCAGACCCAGCAGGGTTTTCTGGTTTTGCCAATCCGAAGCCAGCCCTTCCTTGATCTGGGTGTTGAAGAGCTCGGTGAACTTGGCGAATTTTTCCGGATTGTTCTTGGCCAGGGATTCGAGTTCGGAAAAGATTTTCTTGAGGGATGCCTGCTGTATGGTTGTCATCACCCTGTTTTGCTGGAGTATCTCTCTGCTCACATTGAGCGGAAGGTCGTCGGAATCGATAACCCCGCGCACAAAGCGGAAATACTGGGGAAGGATGTTCGCTTCCTTGTCGGTGATGAACACCCGTTTTATGTAAAGCTTCACTCCCTGCTGGGCCAGAGGATAGTAAATGTCCCCCGGCACCTTCGAGGGCACATAGAAGAGGGAATTGTATTCGATTGTACCCTCGGCCTTGGTATGGATCCAGAACAGGGGATCTTCGTCCTCGGCGGTGAAGGATTTGTAAAAATCGATATAATCCTTGTCCTGCAGTTCGTTCTTGGGGCGGCGCCAGAGAGCGCTGGCCGCGTTGATCTGCTCGTCCTTGAACTCCCGGCCTTTTTCTTTGCCCTTGTCGTCGTACGTGGGCTCCTGGGAGATAAGGTGGATGGGATAGGCGATGTGGTTGGAATACTTGCGCAAGAGGCTGTCCAGCGACCAGCGGGAGAGGTATTCCTCACCCTCGCTGTTGA
>JAVEYV010000276.1:0-3678 GCA_034003305.1 Spirochaetia bacterium
GGGTCGCGAGCCTCCGGGGGAAACATTTCGCCTATGCGGACCGACGGCGGCGAAATATGATTTTTCAGGCTTGTAGAGATCCCTCATATGATTGCAGCGCCTAAAAGGACGAGCATAATCCTCACGATCGCAGCACCGAGCAGCGAGCTGAGGCTGGTTCTAAAAACTCCCTCTGCGAGCATACCGGCGGCCAGGAGACCAGGAATCAGATGTCCTATGGGGTGGAACTCCAGAGGCAGTCCCGGAATGAACATGAGCAGCCTCTCGGCGGCAAGGGAGATGAGAAAGCCCGAAAGGAGGCTGAACGCAAAGCTTCTTCTTCCGTAGAGTACAAGGATTTTTGCCAGTACAAATCGAACGAAGGCCCAGGTGAGAAAAGCGATTGCGTAGGTCGATGCAAGGCGCAGCGGCCGGTGAAGGTAGAGGGCGAGATAGCCTGGTACAATAAATCCACCCGATGGAAGACCGAAAACCTCGGTAAAGAGGAGGTTGACAACCAAACCAAGCCCAATGGCAACATCTTGAATCATTTTTCCCCGCTCTTGCCGGCCTTTAAAGGCTTCCGTAAAGGTCCACAGGCCAACCTTTTGTATTACCGCATAGAACAAGCCTCGGCGTCTTGCCCGAAGCAGCGGTTTCTTCAGTGAGTATTCGTTGCAGTTCCATGGAGAGTCTAAGGCTGGGCACGTAGCTGGGCTTGCCGCTTCGTTTGGAGAACAGGGCTTGGTTCGACGGCTGGCTGCCCTTCCGGACCCCGCTTCTTCGTGAGAGCAGGAGACCCGGATTCGCACCGGTAACCAAGATCGTTCCAGGAAGGCCTGCCGACAGAAAGGACATCAGTCGGGGCAGTCTGTCCTGTCTATTATTGTAGACAAATAGAAGCTCTTTTTCATGGCCAATCATGCTGTTCACAATATCCAGAAGGGATTCAGGGTCATTGGCCGCCGATGCATCCAAGGCTTTCAGGCCATTCCCGATCTCTACAAAACGCGCAGCGCCTGGATCGGGCCTGGCCTTCGCAATACCCCGGAGAGCGATTTCTCTTTTTACGCCGCAGTGCCCGGCGACAGCCAAGGCGAGCCCCGCATCGGCAAGCCACCAGCGGGACAATGCCGTTCCGGCAAGGTGAAGGCTTGCCGCAGCGTCAATATCCTGCGGATCAAGGGCTTGCACAAGCTCAATGATTGTTCCCCGGGTCTTCGCCCTAGTCTGGAGAGTTTTAGCCACCAGGGGATCTGCGGTAAAGAGCACTCCCTGCCTCGACATCGTATTTCCGAGGCTTGCGGCGATTTTTTCCAGAGAATCGCCCATTTCTTCCACGTGATCCATCCTGGCATTGGTAATTACCCCTATGGAGGAGCGAAGGATCTGATTTTCAGATATCCATTGCAGCTCAGGCTTGATAGCCATGCACTCCGCAACCAGGGCGCGGGCTTTTAGCTTTTTAGCCAAGCCAAGGACCGAGATCTGTTCCCGTATGGAGGGTCGGGAGAGTCGGCGTACAGGTTTTTCGCTTCCGTCGGGGAATATATGCCGGGCGGCGGTGCCGGTTGTCTTGCCCAGACAGGGGATGCCCCCTTCCGAAAGGGCTGCGTGAATGAGCCTGGTGACGGTGGACTTACCTCTGGTACCGTTTACATGGACCCGTATCGGAACTGTCCGCCGAGCCCTAGCCAATGAGATTCTTTCGATGAATCCGATTCCAGCAGCAAGGACTAAGGCTGAAGCGAGGACAGCAAAGGGATTCATTCCGCCGGAGCTTTAAGCCAGGCACCAAGGCCGGTCTCGAGGAGTTCGGCGTAGCTGGGAAGGGCGGCAAACTCAAGAGGCCGCTCAGGATTGTTCAAGGTCCAGGAGAAGGCCAGCTCAACAATCCCCGCCAGGTGACGCCCCACCCTCTCTTCGATTGGATGGCCATTTTCATCATAGGGTACATAAAGCCTGCCGAGCTTCTCGGCTCTCACGTACCAGGGATCGATGCCGGTAAGCACCAGGGCCTCGTCGGTCCTTCCCCGCAAACGACCCTGGGAGGCATTGGGCGTTTCCATGAGTATTGGCAAGGTGTCGGTAAAATCACCCAGCTCGCGGTGGGTAAGCCCACGCAGGTTGACCGGCGAAGGCTCCAGCCTAATGGCGATATCCTGCATCTCAAGCCCAATCACGGTTTCCGATGCTAAAGGCATTGAGTTCGGATGGGCAACCATGGCCAAGTTTACCGGATACTCCGGCGAAGCCTCGTGGAGATCCACCGTTATCGTTACTCCCTCTTTTTTAATGAGCTCGGTTATTCCATAGCAGATTTTTTCGGTAAGCGTCCCGCCCACCTTGCCCGGATAGCCTCGATTCAAGTTTCTCGTCTCGTTGCCGGAAAGACTCTGCCCCGATGAGGCGTGGATATAGACATCCGGATCCGGCCACTGGTGAATAGGATTGGTCGCCCTGGAGCCGTAGCGGAATACCCGGCTCCCTGCTGGAGTTTCGATCGTAAAGCGCTGGGGCGAGCCCTCCTGGGGGTCGTTGTGGGTAAATGCGGAGTTATTGGCTCGAGGAATGACATAGAGAGTTCCCGACGAAGGCAGGGCGTTTTCGATCAAGAGCACCGCGGCCATAAATCCCGCCGGTTCGTTGGGATGGGTCCCGCCGAGTACGAGCATGGATGATCCATCTTCACCAGACTGGGCTGTCTCAGACTTTAAAATGTATACCTCCGTATCTCCTGGCCCACCGGCAAGAGCGGGAAACCAGTCCGAAAGCATCCGTACTTCGCTAACCCCGGGGCCTTTGGCGATGTATTCGCTTTCTCTCATCGACAGGAAGGAGGCTCCGGCGATACCGGCGGCGGCCAAGGCAAGGGCAAGAAAAATAATCGCAGAAACATGATACCGTTTCATCGCTTCGCCTCCTAGTTGATGAGCAAGAGCCGCAGAACGAGGGGGACGATCACCATGGCCGCCGTTGCCTGGACGCTGGGCTTTTTCGCACTTACAAGACTCCAGATACAGAGCCCGAGAACCGCTGCCAATATGGTCAGATATACTATTTTCATAACCAGGGCCTCCTTATAGCATCCCGCGTATTTGCTTGGAGAAAATGATAAAGATTAGCGCCCAGGCAACGACGACAAGGGAAGGAATCATCAGTTTTTTCAAGGTGGAACCGTAACCTTTCAATCCAACAACCTGAGCGGCGAATATGGCCGACAGGGCTGTAGGCGGCATGAAGTCTCCCAACGCGCAGACAAGGGAGAGGGCCGCGGCAGTGATGATCTGATCCTGCTGAAGCAGGGCGAGCAGAAAGGGAACGCCAAGAACGCTGGCCGAGCCGAAGGAGGAAACAGCTCCAAAGATTGGTATGGAAACGGCAATGGCGACATACAGAAGTGCGGGAGGCACCGACAAGGCGTTGACGACGATAAAGCCCCGCACGCCGGTAAGGGTCATTATTTGGATGAACATGCCGACGCCAACCAGGATTCCCAGTACCGGAAGCGCTTGTTCAACCGCCAGTCTGGCCGCGGCAAGAACATTGAAGCGCTTGCCGGTAAAAAAGGCCAGAATTGCGACTATGGTGAAAATCAGGGGCATGCCTAAATTTGAATATTTTGGAAAAGCCCTGTCCGCCACCATAAGAAGGAGTACCAGCAGAACAGGAGAAAAGAGCCTAAATGCTCCGTATTTA
>JAVEYV010000277.1:0-3663 GCA_034003305.1 Spirochaetia bacterium
ATTCAGCGCGCTTCGAGAAGGGGCCTGGCCGCATACTCACGGACTCCGCAGAGGAAAAGCGCTTCGAAGCGCTGGAGCGCGATGCGGTGAAGGGGGTTTTCCCCGATTACCAAAGCGTCGATTTCGGCGATTACCTGCGGATTGTGGACTCGGAAAACCCCATGCACCGGCTATGGTCGGACACGCCCTGGCTGAAATACAGCCTCGCGCATGGCTGCTACTGGCACCGCTGCTCCTTCTGCGATACCGAGCTCGAATATGTGGCGGATTTTGCGCCGACAAAGATCGAAGGCCTCCTCGCAGCGGCCGATAAAGCCAGCGCGCGGACGGGGTTGTACGGCATCCACTTTGTTGACGAAGCCATGCCTATGGCGGCGCTCCTCGAATTCGCGCGGGCGAACAGGGTTCGCGCAGCGGCGGGCAGGACGGCAGGCGCCCCGGCAAACACCCCGGCGGCGAAGCGACCCTTCTCGTTTTGGGGCAATGTCCGCTTCGACGCCTCGTGGACCCAGGGCAGATGCGAGTTTCTCGCCACCTCTGGCCTCATCGCCGTCTCCGGAGGGATCGAGATCGCTACCGAGCGCGGCCTTGAAATGACGGACAAGGGCTTCGACCTCACGAGCCTCGTTCGAACCCTCGTCGCGATGCGAAGGGCGGGTATTCTCGTGCATGCCTACCTGATCTACGGTTTCCCTGGGCAGCCTGTCGCCGACATCATAGACTCGGCGGAATTCTGCCGTCAGCTTTTCGCCTCGGGCCTCGTCGATTCGGCTTTCTGGCATCGCTTTGTT
This sequence comes from Spirochaetia bacterium, assembly GCA_034003305.1. GTDB lineage: Bacteria > Spirochaetota > Spirochaetia > Treponematales > Rectinemataceae > UBA2256. The sequence continues at coordinate 792 of JAVEYV010000277.1, forward strand.
CTTACGCGGCATTCGCGCATGTACAAGGAATGGAGGGAGGGCAAGCGTCCCGAACTCAAGCCCCTGGACAGAAAGTGGAGCTTCGCCAACAACGATCTCTCCTTCGAGGGCGACAAGGCTTTCGAGCGCTTTGATGCACCCCTCTCGGCTGCCTTGTCCGCCTGGATGGCGGGCGCCGAGTTGAAGAAACCGGCTTCGGCCTGGTTCGGCCGCGGTATGCCCAGAGCGTCAATTGCAGCCGACCTTGTGGAATCCCTCATCGCCAAGGCCGAAGAGGCGCTTGATGGCGAGGCACCGGCGCCGAAGGGGCGGGCATACTGGATCGCTGGCCGCCCGATTGCCAAGGCGGACAACAATTTTGCCGCCAGCCTCGTCTGGGTGTACCGGGGGGAGCGCTGCTCGATCGAATTGCCGTCAGCAGCTGTGGTCAAGGATGCTGCCACTCTTCTTTCGTCCCCTGAACTTTCACTCTCGGGCATGCCCTATGGTGAACTCGAGGCTAGGCTTAAAATGCCGGCCTCGGTCATGACTGAACTCCTTGCCTCAGGCCTTGTCGTGGTGTGATGGCGCGACGAAGAAAGCTCCGTACATGCGACTTCCTTTCTCGATGATAAGGTAAAAATAACCACACACCTGCGTTTAGCCCTTTTCTACCTGTATTTAATAGCCCCAACAGAACAAACCTCGGCGCAGGACCGGCAGACCAGGCAGTCTGGCTTTCGAATCCGGCGCTTCTTTGTGTCCAGAGTGTCGATGGCATTGGAAGGGCATACCTTCTGGCATTTTCCGCAGGAAATGCATTCGGCCTCATCGATCGCCATGCCTTTTTTGGCAGGCCGTGAAGAAAGACTGAAGATAGTGCCGTAAGGACAGATAGAATTGTGCCAGAGCGCTTCCTCAAAAAAGATCACAACAAGAACAGAAAGGCCTGTTATTATTGCGGGCACTGGCAGATCCATTCCCATTCGTTTAGTGATTAGCATTGTGCCGAAAAATAAAACTACAAAAACAATGCGAGCCGCCGGATGCTTCAAAAAACCCGGTGTTTTAAGGGGTTTAATATTCAACTTTTTTCTTGTCCATGTGATCGGTCTGAAAAGGGTATTCATGGGGCATATCCAGCCGCAGTAGATGCGGCCGAAAACGAGGGACAGCAAGGCTCCTGCCGCAAAGACGCCTAACCAGAGCTGTATGGACCCGCGGAAGAATAAAAATCCGAAGAGCGCAAGAAAGGCAATTTCCACGATGATGCGAAGGGTATGGGTTCTTTTGGTTTCTTTTTGCATACTTTATGCTCCTTAAGGTTTGCGCCAGTTTCAAAAGTCTGTTGACTTTTAAAAAGGCCTCGGTTCATTAAAAATATATTTTTGCCGACGCGAAAATGCTATTGTTATCCGAGTATTGGCCGAAGGCGCCGCTGGTACCTAAGAAAAACCAGCAGCCTGCAGATATTTCCATACCGTCGGTTATTTTCCAGGTAACCTGGGGCTTTATGAGCGCATCCGGTACTGCAAAGCCTATATAGCTTAGGGCTTCCAGCCGAATCGTTTCCCGTGCAAAGCTTCGGGCTAGCAGCAGGGTCGCGGTGTTGGTAATTGCTTCATCCACCAAGGCTGTTTCATGGTCGAGGATTATTTCCTGAATAAATTGAAGACCCAGGGTAGTTCCCAAAATAGAAAAGTCGGTTCCAACCAGGTAGTGGACTGCATTTTTTGCAGTATAGCCCTGGGGGTAGATAGTAATATCGCCTTGGTAACGCTTGTCAAAATAGAATGCGCCTTCCGATTTAAGCACAAGAGGACCCAGCGTGGCCGAAACCCCGTAGCCCGCGGCAGCCGTTCGGTAATACTCTCCCTGAACGCTTATGGCCGTGAGGCCGACCCCTGGCGTAATTGTTTTGCTGACAACGGAAAAACTCGGGGTATCGTTCCAGAACCATCCACCCATCAGCGAAAGATCCACGCTGGAGCCAAGCCATCCATAGCGGACAAAGTACTCTCCATTGGATAGATCCACGTCCGGCTTGATAGAGGGCAAAAAGGTAGGCTGGACAGGAAAGGGCAATGCCGGCGCCCATAGCGAATCCGCCGCAGGCTGGACAGTTGGCGTAAACAAAGGAAGCCATACAACTTCCAGCTGATGATTTCCCGAATAGAGGTTGGCGCGCACACCGGTCACTGCCAGCCGCAGTTCTTCAAAATCAGGCACTAGAAAGCGGGAAAGATCCTTGGGCGATACCAAATCGGTTATGAAAACAGCATCGCTTTTCCCCCAGATGATCTGCTGCTTGCCGATTCGCAGATCAAAGGAATCACCATAATAATGGAGGTATAATTCCCTGAGCGCCGCATCAAAGCTCTGGTCCACATCCGTATCAAGTATTACATTGGCGTACAGCAGGGTGGTATCCGTATCCCAGCTTAAGCGGGTATCGAGAGTGTTCTCCTGCATGAATACGGACCAATCCGACAGCAGTACGCCTGCCTTGCTTCTTCCGTATCCATTAAAAGAGATACTATCTGCCGAGAGTTGGGCGATTCCGAATAGTAAAAATACTATCGCCAGACTGCGCATAAAATTATTTTTCATTTATAGTGCCTTCATCATGCTACGTTCCGTAAAGACCGATTCCTGCATTCCCTTATTCACTTCCATTGAAGTAAAAGCCATGGTAGTACGATGTTTTTTCTGGACATTGTGCATTTCCGTATGGGTGATCATGAGAAAACCACCAATATCTTCGGCCTTGTGAATAGTCAGGGTTTTTAGCAGTTTGCCGCCCTTGTCATAAAAATCTCTGCGAAATCCTAGCTGCTTGTTCTTGGATACCCAGCTTAGCACCTTGGAATAACTGTAATTCTTATCGATAGGG
>JAVEYV010000278.1:0-3652 GCA_034003305.1 Spirochaetia bacterium
CAGCCGGGTGTATGCCCAATGATCCGAAATACCCTACAGTTACTGGGGATAACATGAAAAAAGCTCTTTTATACACAATCCTGATGCTCGCTGTGCTGACCACCGGCTTATTTGCCGCGGTGGAGCAAGCTGGAAAGATCACCGATATCACGGCATACGACATGCCGGATGATGATGGCAGCGGTGCGATCCTGCGCTGGAAGCCACTATCCAAAGATCATCGTATCATCAAATACAACGTTTACCGTGGCGTGAGCCCTGATTCCCTATATCTGCTTACCTTTTTGGAAGTGGATCCCAAAATGGGAGTATTGGCCCCATATTTGTACTATTACGACACTGGCGACCAGCCCCTGATCGAATTTGAAAGCTCTCCGCTGAAGCTGCGCAAGGAAAAAGGACAGGCAGCAGATAGCCCCCTGTATCAGAAATTTCCCATTCGCTCTGATCTGCTCAGCTCTGTGATGAATTCCTATTCACTGTTGGCCATGACCAAAGGCCGCACCCTGCATCACAAATCCAAAGCCGTCACCAAAGACGACAAACTGATGACGGGACTCAAACTGGTGCAAACCGATGGTATCTACGCCATTCCCAAGGCCGGAACCAAGTACTATTACAGTGTGGCTGCCGTGAATGAACGCGGTCAGGTTTTACCCGCCTCGAAGGTACTGGATGTGGTTCCCACCGATAATCCTCCCAACGACAGCGCTATCGTACATGCAGTATATCTATCCGACAAAGGCAGTTTCAATTTTGAATGGATGCCTCCCACCGGCTCATCCGACATCGCGTCCTGGCAGGGCTGGCTGGCCCCAAAATCACTGGTGGGTACTGATGGCTCCATCGGGGAAAATGCCCTTGCCGCGGCCATCCCCATCTTCGAGATTCCGAATATGGCAGCATCATCGGTCTATTATCACTCGGCACCCTTTGAGGGTGGAGGAATTGACCTCGCCAATTACTCAGCACTACTCAGTTACCGCGATTACAGCGATCAGATGGCAGTGGTAAGCGCAAAATCTTTCCGCGTACTCTCTTCGGACGCACTGCCCACTTTGCCCGATTACCAGGTGATGGACAAGATAAACGACAAGGGGGACAACATGTTAGTCTCCTTTGGCAAGCCCCTGGCTTACATCACTCTGGCTGAGTTCAAAAATCACAAGCATAAAAGCCTGAAGATAAACTACGACGTTTCCAAAAACGAGAATTACACTGTCGATAAGGTGAAGTTCGTATTCAGCACAAAGGACGGCAAGAAGATCGGAGAAGTGATCGAGAACTATGTGGACCATGTGATAGAACTCAAGCTGCCGGAAGGCTTCCGCGATATTCGCTTTTTGCATAGCGAGATCAGCGTAAAGCTGCTGAAGGGTAAATCCTTTGAAAGCGAGACGGTTAGTCAGGACGTGGTTTACAATGACTACTTCCGCCGTTTCCAGGCCAGCGCGAACTACGTAAATGGAGTGGATATCAGCAAGCTGCATTTCGACGTGCTCAGCATGTCCCGGCTGGATTTTGATTTCGTCCCCGGCTTGCGTTCCAATGCCCTCACCCGCACTTACGACCACACCATTCCCTATGAAGACGCCATCTTCCGTCCCATCAGCGGCTATGATGCCGCCAGCGGACGCTTCCTGTTTGACGCGCGTCTGGGCATCGCCGCCGATCCCGAGCAGGGCTTGTACTTTGACGTTCCGCTCTATCGCGATGCCTTTGCCAAAGAAATGGAGCAGCGTAAAGCCCGCATCGCGGAAGTAGAAAAGCAGATCGCAGAAAATCCCGTCCAAGCAGAGGAATTGAGCGCAGAATTGACTATGCTGAAAGCTGAATGGGATTTTATCACCAAGCATCCCGCTTATCTGGAAGCTCAGAAGGCCACCAGCGATAAAGCCTGGCGCAAGATCATGCTCTCCTGGCGCGATAAAGCCATGCGCAGCTATCAATACCGCATTCTGGCCACCGATACCAAGGCAGCTTTCACGGTTTCAGATACCTATACCGATGAGAACGGCGAGCAGTGGTTTTATCCGGTCTCGCAATGGTTCGATTCCACCAAATGGATGACTCTCTGGGCCTCCATCCTCATCGTTGTCCTGCTGCTGTATGCCATCTATATCACTCGGCGCCGGGAGGTATATATCCGCCCCATCGCCGGATTGGAAGAGATCGACAATTCCATCGGCCGCGCCACGGAAATGGGACGTCCCGTGATGTTTGTACCCGGTTGGGGTACCCTTGGTGACGTGTGCACCATCGCCAGCCTGATGATCCTGGCGCAGGTATCCAAAAAGACCGCCGAGTATGATACCCGCCTGATCAATCCCCATTGCGACTACATGGTGCTGCCCCTGGCGCAGGAGATCATCAGCAATTCTTACAGCGAGATGGGTCGTCCTGATTCCTTCAATCAAAATGACATCTTCTTCGTAAGTTATGACCAATTCCCCTTCTGCGCGGGAGTGAACGGGATTACCATCCGTGAACGGGTAGCCACCATCTTTTACATGGGCTTTTTCAATGCCGAAGCTCTGCTACTCACCGAAACTGGTAACCAGACCGGAGCCATCCAGGTGGCAGCAACGGACGCCATCACTCAGATCCCCTTCTTTATCACGACTTGCGATTACACCCTGATCGGAGAAGAGTTTTACGCCGCCAGCGCTTATCTGTCCCACGATTCGGACATGGTAAGCATGCTCAAGGCACAGGATTATTTCAAGATCATCATCGTGTTTGTGGTGCTCATCGGCGCCATTCTTTCCACCTTCAATTTCTCACATGTAATCCACGCATTCCCCTTGGAATAAGGAGTACAAACCATGGTCAAGATCCCCACCTCCACCCTGAAACGCTTGCCGGTGTACCTGGAAGTGCTCCGGCAAATGAAACGCGCCGGTCTCAAGGAAGTATCCGCCACCAAGATCTCGGTCTTTTCCGATGTTCATCAGACCCTGGTGCGCAAAGATCTCTCATTTACCAATATCACTACCTCCAAGACAGGTTATGAGATCGCTCCCTTGCAACAGGCCATCGAGGAATTGCTAAATTGGAGCGACACCTCGTCCAGTTTCCTGGTGGGAGTGGGGCATCTTGGCAGCGCACTCCTGGGTTATCAGGAGTTCTCGCAACGCGGCCTATCCATCGTTGCCGGTTTTGATAACAACCCCATGCTGATCGGAACCGAGGTTCACGGCGTACCCATATTTTCCGCGCTCGATTTTACTGCCATGGCCCTAAAGCAAAAAATCCAGATCGGCATCATCACTGTGCCGCCAGAATCCGCCCAATTGATCGCCGATATCATGGTGCATAGCGGAATCAAAGCGATCTGGAACTTCACTCCGCAAAAGATAATCCTCCCGCCCGACATCATTGTGGAATACGTGGATATGTTCGCGTCCCTGGCTGTGCTGTCACGCAGACTGGCGGAACAACAGTAGCATTGGCAATTGAGAATTGAGAATTGAGAATTAGCTGACGCTCACTGATGGAGACCGTTTTATTAAGCACGCGGATTTATAGTTAGAAATAAAGCATATACACTTCGTTTTTTTTGGGCACGCGGATTTCGCGGATTACGCGGATTTTTGATTAGAGATAATGCAGATAAACTCCTTTTGTTTACACCCGGATCAAGCTGATTACA
>JAVEYV010000279.1:0-3634 GCA_034003305.1 Spirochaetia bacterium
GATACTATCCTTCATAACCGCTACCCGGGCTCCGTCGAGGTCGTTGATGCTGTTGATCGATGAGAGCTGAGATGCGTATACCATTGCCCAGTTGGTTATAACGGATACGGAATTGAACTCAAAGTTCTCGTTCCTTTCCTCCGAATAGGCGATATCCAGGAGCATGTCGATTTCGCCCCGGTCGAGCTTTGAAAAAATCCCTTCCCATGTGTCGGCCACGTACTCTCTGCGAATACCCGTACCTTCCAGGATTGCGTCCAGTATGGAGATGTGGAATCCGGATACCTCTCCGCCTGGAGAAACCATCAATTTGGGAGGATTGTTGAATACACCGATTCTTAGGGAACTGGGGAGATCGGCCTCTTCGGTGGCAAATGCCGCTCCGACAATAATCAGCACTAGGGCTGCAAAAACCCAATACTTTTTCAAATTTTCCTCAACAACTTTTAGTATTCCCTCCTAGTATAATGGAATCCCAGAAAAATGCAAAGAGGTTCACCCATGTGGGTCTTTGCACGGCCTCTACTTAAAGAGGTAAAGTGTGTTTATACTATATTTTAAGAGGTATCAAATTGAGCGAACGACATCTTCGGTGCTCCGCAGACGATATCGCAGGGGCTGTAATGCTAGTGGGAGACCCTGGCCGCGCGGAACAAGTATCTAAAATGCTTAAGACCCCCCGCCTTGTCAATTCGAATCGCGGGCTTCTCGTCTTCACGGGCAGCTACAAGGACACTATGGTTACCGTAGCCACGACCTCTATGGGAGCGCCTTCGGCCGCCATTGTCGTAGAAGAGCTATGCAATCTTGGAGCGTCGGTGTTTATCCGCGTAGGCTCTGCGGGAGGCATGGCTCTGGATATTTCTTCAGGTGATCTGGTGATAGCGACTGCTGCTGTCCGTGATGAGGGGACTTCCTCGTCTTATATCAAGCCTAGCTTTCCTGCTGTATGTGACTTTGCCCTTACTAATATCGTTCTGCGCCTCGCAAAGAAGGTCAATTCGGCCGCTTTTTCGGGAATCGTTCTCACGCATGATGCTTTTTACCGGGGGCAATCTGAGGAAGAACTGAATAAGCTTAAAGATTTCGGAGTATTAGCCAGGGAGATGGAGACGAGCTGTATTTTTGTCGTGTCAAAACTGCGCCAGGCAAGAGCGGCTACCATCCTCGCCATTGGAGGGAATATTTTGCGTCCAACCGAGCGTTCTGTAGAGGCCTTCTTGAAAGCCGAAACTCAAGCAATAATGATTGCTCTGGATTCTCTTGTCGAGGCAACTCGAGAAGGATTACTCAGGATGTAGATGTACTGGAGTACTGAAGATTTACGAACATGTCATAAAATTGACAACAATTTTTATGTAAGTCCCATGCCCCCGTCAGAAAGGATAACCTGGCCTGTCACCCAGTCGGACTCCATCGAAGCCAAAAATACTAATAGACCAGCGTGATCGCTGGTATGACCGATTCGCCCTGCGGGAGTCCTCTTTTCTATGCTTTTCAAGGCTTCGGGGTGATTTTTATAATACGGTGAACTGAAGGGTATGGTTTCGGTTGGCCCGGGGGCAATAACATTGACCTGGATATTATATTCAGCCAGCTCCAATGCCATCACCTTTGTGAGTGCGATGACCGCTGACTTTACGGCACAGTGACCAACATGTTCTTTTTCCGGCCTCGTACCGCCAAGGGAAGCGATATTGATAATTTTCCCGGATTTTCGTTTAGCCATCAGCCTAGCCACTGCCTGGGAAACCATATAGACAATTCTGAAATTAGTCTGCCACTGCCTGTCCACTTCCTCAATGCTGTGCTCCAGGAAGGGAGCCCTGTAGATATAAGCCGGAGAATTTAGAAGGATATCGACGTTGCCTAATCTTTCTGCAATAAAATCAGCAAGCTGTTGTGCTTTTTCCTGCGTATCAATCTCGAGGCAAAGCTTTTCGCACTTGCCAGGATAGGCAAGGCTTAGATTTTTAGCGGCCGTGTCAAGTGAATCCCGCTCCCTATCAAGGAGGAGTACAGAAGCCCCTTGAGCAAGAAAAGCCTCAGCCGCTGCACGGCCTATTCTGCCTACACCGCCAAAAATAACAGCCACTTTGCCTTCAAGACGCTTTTCTTTGCTCATGTTTTTAACCCCGTACCGCTTATACCTTGTATGAAGTATTTCTGGAGGAAAAGGAAAACAACAACAGGGGGCAGGCTGCCTGCGATCGCCGCGCTAAAAAGATTAGCCCAGCTTGTGTCCTCGCTCATCCTGTTCGCCGCCACCGCGACCTGCACAACCTCGAATCTGCTCGAATGGGTAGCTACCAGTGGCCAAAATAATGAATTCCACTGGAACATAAAGGTCATGACAACAACAGTCGCGATCGCGGGCATGCATAGGGGTATAAGAATTTGCGCATAGATTCTGAGCCATGAAGCTCTATCCATTCTGGCAGCCTCGAGAAGTTCATTAGGGACTTCTTCAAAAAACTGCTTGAATAGAAAAATTCCCAGACCGTTCCCTACACCGGGTAAAATGAGTGCAGCATAACTATTCTCGATTCCCAAATTTCTGACAAGCACATAAAGGGGAATTACAATTGATTCGAAAGGTACCATAAAAGTAACAAGCACAATAGCAAAAATCAGCTGCCTGCCGCGGAAGCGGAATTTTGCGAGGGCGAAGCCGGCCATCGAGCTGACAATAACGCCAAAGAACACTGTGGCAATAGAAACAAAGAGACTGTTAAGAATCGCTCTTCCAAATAGGAGATCGACGAATATTTTTCTATAGTTCTCAAATGTAATATTTGTTGGAAAGAATGTTTTCCAGGTAAGGGGATTGGCGTATTCATACAGTGACCCGGCAGGTCTAAGCGAGGAAGCCAGTATCCAGGCTAGCGGCACGATAAAAAAAGCGCTGGTTAACGTTAAAATAACAAAGATTGTGGTATTTTTTATGGTTGCAGGCTTTCTCATGTCTTGCCTTTAATACTCGAATTTGGCTTTCGTGATTCTTAATTCGATAAAACTAAATGCTAATATTATCGCAAGAAGAATCGAGGTTATCGCCGAAGCCCGGCCCATGTCTGAATTGACAAAGGCGCTAGTGTAGGATTCGTACATCAGCAAATTTGTGGATCCCCGCGGGCCTCCTCTGGTAATTATGTATACAGGAGCGAACATAAGAAAGTTGAACGCTGTATTGGAGACAAGAACAAAGGATGTTGTTCTTGTTAAGAGAGGAAGGGTCAACTTGAACAGACGCTGGAAACCATTTACTCCATCAATTTCTGCAGCCTCATAAATAGTTTTTGGAATATTCTGGAGACCCGCAAGGTAGTACATCATCCAATACCCGGCACTTCGCCATACGCTCAGCCAGATTATGCACCATAGGGCTTGGTCTTGAGATCCGAAGAATGGCTGGCCAGGGAGCCCTATCAGCTTGAGAAAGCTATTGGCGAGGCCGTAGTATGGATCAAGCACTACAGCAAAAATGACCGCAACAACTGAAAAAGAAATGGCTGTTGGAAGAAAAAACACTGTTCTGAAAAACTTTGTAAATGCATGGCCTCCATTTAATAAAAGCGCCATTGTGAGGGATACTATGATGATTAAGGGGTTAACGAGAAGGGAATACAGAAAA
>JAVEYV010000280.1:0-3609 GCA_034003305.1 Spirochaetia bacterium
GCAAATATTTCCACTAGCGCGAGATCGGTGATATTGAGTGCGTATCGCAGCCGAATTAGAACGTCGTTTTTAGTCATTGCTTGCTTTGCCTGCCTAAAGCAGATAGTACCCGGAATCGAAGATGCTGACTACTGAAGGAGAGCGGCTCAAACTTGACATTAAGCCTTTGTCAAACTAGGATTCATTTTCATCGCTGTTCCCGTAAACACAATGCAGCTGTAGCCCTTCTGTGTAGCGCGAATAAGGAGCTGATATCAAAGGCAGATATATCCTGAGGCGACTGGCCATCGGGGTTCCGACATTTTTCGGCATTACCTTTTTAGCCTATCTCATCTCAGCCATGGCGCCGGGCAGTCCGCTGGACGCCCTGCTGGCGGATCCTAACATCAATCCGGCCGAGCTGGAGCGGCGGCGCGTAGAGCTGGGCCTGGACAACCCTGTTATCATTCAGTATTTCACCTGGCTTGGTGAATTTCTGCGAGGCAACCTGGGATTCTCCTTCAAAACCCAGCGGGCGGTCTCGGATATGATTATGGAGCGCCTCGGACCAACGGTAATTCTTGCGGCCTGCTCGGTGATCCTTTCTTTGACCATTTCGATTCCCTTGGGCATTATGGCTGCGGCAAAGCCATATTCTAAAAGAGATTATATTTTTTCCAGCCTTTCGTTTCTTATGGCCGCCACGCCCAACTTCTTTGCGGGTCTTGTGCTTATTTACATCTTTGCGGCGGTGCTAAAAATACTTCCCACCGGGGGAATGTACGACTCTTCGGGGGTGAGAAACGCGGCCATCCTGGCCCGGCATTTGATTTTGCCCACCCTGGTGCTTTCCTTTCAGCAGATTGGAAGCTGGATACGCTATATGCGGGGCTCGATGCTGGAAGTGCTGCAGGAAGACTATATCCGCACCGCAAGAGCGAAGGGCTTGAAGCGGCCTGGAGTGATTCTCAAGCATGGTCTTAAGAACGCCCTGATTCCCGTGGTGACGGTGGTGGGTATGTCCATTCCCTCCCTGGTGGGCGGGGCGGTGGTGACCGAGCAGGTCTTCGGCTGGCCAGGGATAGGCTCGCTGATGGTTCAGTCCATAGCCGCCAGGGATTACCCGGTTATCATGGGGATCACCGTCCTGGTCGCCTTTGTCGTTCTTCTGGCAAACCTCGCCACCGACCTGGTCTACGGAGTGCTGGACCCGAGGATTCGCTATGCCTAAGAGCAACACTCCCAAAGCTGCGGGGCGGCAGCCGCCCGCACAGAATAAGAATACTACTAAGACATCCTCCTACTTCGCCGACGCGATTGATAAATTCAAGGATCATAGGCTCGCTGTCTTCGGCTTAGGCGTCCTTGTCGCCCTTGTCGTCATCGTTATTTTCGCTCCGATGATTTTTCCCCTGGATCCTTACACATCGGACTACTTCGAATTCGGCACGGCTCCCAGCGCCAAGCATCTCCTGGGAACCGATGCTGTAGGCCGGGATTTGCTGGCACGAATGGTCTTCGGGGGCCGGACCTCGCTGTTTGTCGGTCTTACATCGACCCTCATAAGCCTCTTGATCGGGGTCCCGCTCGGACTTACCGCCGGTTACTACCGGGGCTGGTGGGAGGCCGTGGTTATGCGGCTGGCCGATATTTTTATGTCATTTCCCGCCATGGTTCTCATATTGGTGCTGGTGGCTGTGGTGGGACCTTCGATCTGGTCGGTAACGGTGGTGATAGGCATTTTAGGCTGGACCCAGTTTGCCAGGCTTGTCTTTGCCAACGTGCTCTCGGTGCGGGAAAAAGAATACGTTGAGTCGGCCCACGCCATTGGGACAAAGGACTTTATCGTACTCACAAAGTATATCCTGCCCAACTCGATCGCCCCGATACTCATTTCCATGACATTCAGGACAGCCCAGGCGATTATCATGGAATCATCCCTGAGTTTTCTGGGTATGGGCGTTCAGCCCCCCATGGCCAGTTGGGGCAACCTCATGAACGAAGCTCTCTCCATCACGGTGCTCTCCCAAAAACCCTGGATATGGGCTCCTCCAGGAATTGCATTGGTATTGATCGTGCTTTCTATTAACTTTGTAGGCGACGGGATCAGGGACGCCCTGGATCCGAAGATGAGGATATGAAGTCTTTTATCACTTCATCTGTTATTACAGGTTATAAACCCGAGGCCAAGCTTTCGCGGCGGCACCTACGGGCAACAAAGGAGTATCTATGAAACAAATAACTCGAAGGCTAAGGGTAGTAGTACTGCTGCTGGCTGCTCTCACCATCCTAGTCGGCGCTGCCTCTGCCCAGAGCGCCAAACCTAAGGTCGTTACCCTGGCCATGACCAACGCCTGGGATTCCATGATGCCCATGAATACCAATTCCAACTATGGGCTGTTGGTATATGACCAGATTTATGACCGGCTGGTGGTTACCAAAGCCGACGGCAGCTTCTCGCCCCGCTTGGCCAAGAGCTGGTCGGTGAACGCGGCTTCCACCGCCATTACCTTTACCCTGAACGAAAAGGCCACATGGCACGACGGCAAACCCGTTACCGCCCACGACGTTGTCTTCACCGCCCAAATGTATTCAAATCCAGCGGTTAAAGCCCTGGGCCGCTACAGGCTCAGCTTCTTCGCCGGTACCGATGATTCCGGCGCCGAGCTTTCTGCCGGCTCCATCGGCGTCAAGGCCGACGGCGACTACAAGGTCGTCTTCACCCAGAAAAAACCCGTCTTCGCCGACACGGTGATCGACCAGTGGGCTACCGCTTTCTTTATCGTTCCCAAGCATATTTTCCAGGGCAAAACCGCGGCGGAGATCAACGCGCCCGCTCTTTGGGCCAAGCCGGTGGGGTCAGGCCCCTTCAAGTACGAGCGGGAGATCTCGGGCGAGCGCATGGAGCTGGTGGCCAACAAGAATTACTTCCTGGGAGCTCCGGACTTCGACAGACTCGTCATCCGCATCATGCCCTCGGCCAGCCTCTTGTCCGGACTAATCTCCGGCGAAGTGGACATCATTGCCGGCGGCGCCATGGGTTCCATTTCCCTGGATGACTGGCCCACAGCCCAGAAGCAGGCCAACCTGGTCACCGAGTCCATTCCCACCCTCAACTACCAAACCCTCATCATCAACACCCAGCAGCCCTACATGACCCAAAAAGTTCGCCAGGCCTTTAACATGGCTATCAACAGGCGAGTGCTGGTAGATGCGCTGCTGCGCGGCCAGGGCGTTGCGCTCATGACCCCGATTTCCCCGGTGAGCCCCTATTTCAACCAGAAGCTCAAGGATATTCCCTACGACCCGGCCAAGGCCGCCCAGATCCTCAAGGAAGAAAAATTCCCCTTCGACAAAGAGCTGGTATTCTACGTGCCCTCAGGCAACGTGGCCCGAGAGCGGACCGCAGTGCTCATCGAGCAGGACTTTGAAAAGCTCGGCGTCAAGGTAAGGATCCAGACGGTGGACTTCCCCACCCTTATGAACAACATGCGTTCAGGAACCCACGATTTCGGCATTATCGGATCCGGCGGCACCCTCGATCCGGCGGAGAGCAGGGAGATGGTAAGCCCCACCTCCACGGTAAACTTCTCCAGGCTGACAACCACGGTGCTGTCCGATCTTATCGAT
>JAVEYV010000281.1:0-3580 GCA_034003305.1 Spirochaetia bacterium
GAAGCACCTCTCCGCCAGGCAGCGCTACCGATTCGCCGGCGGTCAGACGGACCATGCCTTCCTTCCGCCCAGAGAATGAAATAATGCCCCCTACGATGAGGACTAGAAGACCGATATGAAGAATGTCTGGTCCGTGACGACGCTTATGTTTCTTCTTTAATTCCCGCAGTGAACGATCAATGGTGCAGGCGCCAAGATTAACGAAGAACACCAAGGCCGGAATAAAAAAGAGAATCGACGTAAAATATCGGTTCAACCCTGTTTGAATCACCACTTCGGCGACAAGCTTGGGGTAGAGCGTGAAGTAGTCCTCCGAAGCCTTACCCTGAGGAATAAGGGTAGCCAGAATGCTTCCCACCGCAAGTATGACAATGAGCGTTATGGCAAATTTTATCGATTTGAGTTTTTTCCAGAAATCGCGCACCCTTTCTCCCTTATTTCTTATTTCTCTCTACTACCTTTATATGAACGTGGCTGTACTGACAAGCGAGCCTATACATTTGCTTCAACCTGTGTCAAGTTCGCAAAAGGCTCCTAGCAAGGACAGAATAACACTTTTTATATATATACTCTTTACATCGAATAGAAGTTGATTTATAGTACAAAAGTCCGAAGTTCGCCGTCGGCGGTAACACGGCTAAGGTTCGTGCATCTTATTTATAAGGAGCCGGTTGTAATGAAGTCAAAGCTTCTATCGTTGCTTGCACTTCTGACATTGTTTGGAACTTTCCCAGCAATGGCCAGCGAGTCAAGCTGCCTCGACTGTCACAGCAATGCCGACATCATGAAAACCCTCGTTCCACCTCCGGTGCTTAATGCCGAAGAAGGAGAGGGGTGAGCGGGTCCTCCTCCCCCGGTCCGGGCGGATTACCACATGGGGTATGTTGTCGATAAAGAAATTATTGAAACCGACCCCCACTTCGAGTACGGATGTTCTTTCTGCCACGAGGGTGACGGCAACGCAGCCACTAAGACCGAAGCCCATAAAGGCATGGTCAAGCGGCCGTCGGACAATCCAGAAACCTGCGGCACCTGTCATGAAGGCATAGCCTCAACTTATACTCTCTCCCTTCACTACACCAACGCCGGTATGAAAAATGGCGTTTCTCCCCGTTTTTCCGAAAAAGAAAAAATGGTGTTTGACGAGGCGGTTTTCGAACAATCCTGTCGAAGCTGCCATGCTTCCTGCGGCGACTGCCATGTTCAAAGCCCTATTGTCTCCGGTGTAAATTCTGGTTTTATCGCAGGCCATGATTTTGTACGAAAAGACGAATCCAAGACCTGCGCCCTCTGCCATGGAGGACGTGTATACCCGGAATTCACCGGCGAGTATGGTGGGCGGCCAGATATTCACTACCGCAACGGCATGACCTGCCTGGATTGCCACTCGGCCGACCAGATGCACGGCGACGGCGTCGCCTACAACGGCCGCCGGGATGTGGAGAATAAGCCTTCCTGCATCGCCTGCCATGAACAGACCATGAACGAGAGTCCGGCGGCCGAGGAACCGCACGTGATCCACAGCGAGAGCGTTTCCTGCACAGCCTGCCACACGGCGACAGGATACAGGCAGTGTTCGTCCTGCCATGTCGGCGAAGGAGCTACCTCCAATCCAGCTATTGTATTAGGCGATAACCCCCGTATTCCGGGTCAACTGACAACGCTACGGCTCATCCCCACAGTAAGGACAACCTTCGAAAAAGCAGGTATCCATCAGGAGAATTTCGACGCCTTGCCTAATTACTGGGACGCTGTGCCACATAATATTCAAAAGCGTACAGACAGAACCAGAGATTGCGGTACCTGCCATGGCGAGTATCTGTATTTCCTGGAAGAAGCGAACCTACCTAAAAATGGTTCGACCAAGAATCTCGAATTAATCCGTTAGAGCGCCCAAGCGCCACGGAATAAATAAAGGAGAATGTATGAAGAAAGGTTTTCTTGTCCTGCTCATGGTAGCCCTTGTGGTGCCCCTCTTTGCACGAGATATCGACGCGATTGTGAGCGCCGACTGGCTTGCGGCAAATCTTACCAATTCCAAGCTCATCGTTCTGGACGTGCGCAAGATCGAAGATTATAAGGCCGGACATATCCCCGGTGCCGTCTCTTCCATCGCCGCATCCTGGTATCCCAAGAAGGGAAACCTCAATGCGGAACTTCCCGATGTCGGACTTCTCGAAGATTTGATCATGGAAGCCGGTATCGATGGATCCAACTGGGTCGTGATCGCCAACAGTGAAGGCGGAGCCCAGTATCACGCCTCTGCCCGCGTTGCCCTTACCCTTATGTATGCAGGACTGGATAATGTGGCCATTCTCGATGGCGGCATGGCAGTATGGACTAAGGCGGGAAAACCCGTGGCCACTGGCGTTGAAGCTCGTAAAGAATCCGATTTTTCCGCCAAGCTTAGACCGGAGTTTGCCGTGAGCCAGGACTATGTCGTGGAAAATATCGGCAAAACCCAGTTTGTGGATGCTCGCTCCTACGACAGCTATTTTGGTAGGGCCAAGTTCGCTGCGGCAGCACAATTCGGCCACGTCCCCGGCGCATTCCCCTTCCCCAAGGAATGGCTCTACGACGCGGAAGGCAAACTCGTTCCCGATGCCAAGGTCAAGGAAATCCTTGCCGCAATGGGCGTGGATGGCTCCAAGGAAATCATTACCTACTGCGACACAGGCATGGGCTGCGCTATCCTCACCTGGGTTTTCCGCGAGAAGCTGGGCTGGACCAACGTCAAGCACTATGACGGTTCATCCGAAGAGCTGACCAAGAACCCCAAGGTTACCTACACCATGTACACCTGGCGTTAAGCGCGCAACAGGGTTTTCGTGCCCTAAAAATGGGAAAAGGCTGTCTGGCTTAAGGCTGGGCAGCCTTTTTTATATGACCTTGATGGCAGGCGAACCACCAGCAGGCTTATGACATCGGCCAATGATAGCCGCCTGCACTCCTGCGGCATGAAGGGCTTTGAGACACTGTGTTGCGTTTTCCTGGGGGATCGCCCCTAAAAGCCCGCCCGAAGTCTCGGGCGCAAAGACGAGGCTACGGAAGCCTTCCTGAGCGGCCTCGGCCGACCATCCATGAAAGGCAACTCGAGCCTCAAAGGCTTTGCGGTTTCTGACAGCTCCGCCGGGAATACGTTTCCTTGCCACACACTCGAAGGATCCAGGGAGAAAGGCCAAGGTTCTAGCATCGATTTCCAGATCAACCCTGCTTTTTTCAGCTATCTCAAGGGCATGGCCTATGAGGGAGAAGCCAGTGATATCCGTAGCCGCCCGGGCCTTGGCATCCAGGAAGGCTCTCATGGCGTCTTTATTCAATTTTTTCATAGAGTCGATCGCCCCATTGATCCAGGAAGCTTCGACATCTTGGACCTTCGCCGCTGTAGTGATAATGCCGGTTCCAAGCGGTTTTGTAAGTATCAGAACATCCCCTGGTTGGGCGCCCTTTTTAAGCAGAAGCCTGTCGGGATGAGCGATGCCCAGTACAGCCATTCCGAATTTAGGCTCTTTATCGAGGATTGTATGCCCTCCAGCTACGGCACAGCCGGCTGAAGATGCCACCGTAGCCCCGCCTAAAA
>JAVEYV010000282.1:0-3576 GCA_034003305.1 Spirochaetia bacterium
GCAGTCACAGGACTCTTAACCATGCTGGCGATCGCCGCCGGCAGGGTAGTGCAGCCCCTGATACTCCGGGCTATCATCGACCGCGCCGTGCCCGCCGGCGATACGGGTCTCCTGCTTCGCTATGCAGTCTTCTACCTCATCCTCGTGCTCTCCTCGGGCTTTCTGGGCTACGTAGGATCGATCCAGATGGCCAAGCTAGGCCTCGCGGTGGTGACCAAGATCAAGCAGGACCTCTTCTCCCGTTTTCTGCGCCTCCCTGTTTCCTATTTTGACGCCCACCCAGTGGGCGAGCTCATGGCCAGGACCGAGAACGATACCGAAAAAATCAGGGATCTTTTTTCTTCTCTTGGACTTACCCTGGTGGTGAGCATTCTCATGATGGGGGGTATGTTCTTCGTAACCTCCCTCATCGCCCCGGTGTTGTCTTTGGCGATGCTGGCGGCGGCTGTCGGCTTTCTGGCAATTCTGCTGTTTTTTTATAAACGGATCATAGGGCTCTACGAATCCTCCCGTTCCCTCTACGCCTCAATCGTTGCCAAGCTGACCGAATTCGTCCAGGGGATGGAAATCCTGAAAGCTTTTAACCGCCGTGCCTGGGCCGAGGACAGCCTGGACGAATCTGGAAGGAAAAAGCGGGAAAACGACACTAAAGTATCATTGCTGGAGTTTTCTGCCAGTTCGGCCTTGGAAGCCATGGCAGGGCCATTTTTTATCGTCGTATTGATTCTGCTCTACGGCGAAAAGGTCGCCGCCGGCTTGATGAGCCTGGGCACGCTGTTGCTCTTTATCGAGTACGGCGCTTCCCTTATGCGGCCTGTCCTGGAGATCGCCGAGAGCCTCAGAAGAATACAGCAGGCGAAAGCCTCGATGAACAGGATATCTTCCACTCTGGCCCTGGAGCCAGAGTCCCGCGCCTGGGGCGGCAAGCCGGCTGTTCTGGATAAAGAGATTCGCTTCGATTCGGTATGGTTTTCCTACCGGGGAGAGGACTGGATCCTCAAGGATATCTCCTTCAACATACCCAAGGGCAGCACAACTGCGATCGTGGGTTCATCGGGCTCGGGAAAATCCACCGCCATCGGACTGCTCTGCGGCTTTGCCAAGCCCCAGAAGGGCTGTTTGAGCCTGGACGGGGATAATCTGGTCGATCTGGATCTGGAATCCTGGCGGCGGAAGATAGGGCTCGTCCTCCAGGATGTTTATCTTTTTCCCGGAACCGTCCTGGACAACATTAGAGTCTATAACGACGAGATCAGCCCCCAGCGGGTGCAAGAGGCTCTGGATCAGGTGCAAGCCTCGGGCTTCGTAGCCTCCCTGCCCGAGGGCATCATGACTAATCTCTGGGAGCGGGGAGGAAACCTCTCGGCCGGCGAAAAACAGCTCTTAGCCTTTGCCCGAGCCCTCTGCGCCGATCCTGAACTGGTAATTCTGGACGAAGCCACCTCCTCGGTGGACATGGAAACAGAGGAAAAAATCCGCGCCAGCCTGGCGACCCTTCTTGCGGGAAGGACTTCGGTCATCGTAGCCCACAGGCTTTCCTCGGTCATCCATGCTGACCAGATACTCTTTTTCTCCCAGGGAAGAATCGCGGCCCGGGGAACCCACAGCCAACTCTACAGGGATTTTCCCGAGTACAAGGAACTGGTGGACAGGCAGTTTATCGCCAGGAAGGCGCTATGAAAATAAGTATTCACCTGGCCTGGATCTGGGGCGTCTGGCGGCAGAAAAAGGGACTCATTCTCCTTTTGCTCTTTTTAAGCCTTCTCTCCAGCCTGGTGGCTGTTAGCCTTCCGCTGCTCACCAAATCCCTCCTCGACCTGCTCGAGAACGCTGTCACGTCCACCAGGAATGAAGGTCTGGAAACAGCCCTTGCCAGGGCCGCCTTGTACTTTTCCGCCTTGGGGCTGGCTGCCTTTATTGCCGGTTTCTTCCCCGGGGTCAGGGGCGCCATTAACAATGTCTTCGATTACCTATTGCGAAAGCGCTATTTTTCCTCGGTGGCGGAAAAGGATTACCGCTTTTTTTCGGCCTTCAGCTCTCCCGACATAGTCACCAGGCTGAGTTCGGACATCAACGATTTTCCCAAGCTGGCCTGGTTCCTCTGCTCGGGTATCTTCAGAGCCGTTGAATCGGGGTCGAAAATCCTGTTCTGCGCCGTTGCCATGGCGATTCTGGACTGGCGGCTGGCCATCTTTTCCTTTCTCTCCCTCCCGCTGATGCTGGTCATCTTTTCAAGAGTCCAGTCCAGGATTTACGATAGGGTAAAGAAAAATGAGGAAGCGATTTCCTCGGTCAACGAGCAGCTGGAGTTGAGTTTTTCCGGAGTGCGGATACTCAAATCCTTCGCCTCCGAGGCAAAATACGACCGTTTCTTCGCCGACGTGCTGAAGCGGCGCTACGAAACCGAAATGGGCGTGGCCAGGCTGGATACCTTTCTGAACATGTTCTATCAGAACATCAATTACGCCGCCCAGATCGCCCTCATATTCGCCGGCGGCCTCATGGTGGTCCGGGGCAGGACGGGCATCGGTACTTTTTACGCCTTCTACAACTATCTGAACCTCCTCATCTATCCCATGCTGGATATTCCCCAGCTCTTTATCTTCGGCAAACGCGCCTTTGTGAACATTGACCGGCTGAAAGAGATGGAGAATTTCCCCGCTGGAAACGCCGGAGTAAGACCTGAGGGCGCCTGTACGCCCGCAAAATCCATTTCCGGATTCGAGAAGATTACCGCATCGGGGCTTTCTTTCCGTTATCCCGGCAGGGAGAAGTTTGCCCTGGACAATATTTCGATGGAGTTCCGGGAGGGAGAGAAGATCCTCATTGTCGGCGGGGTAGGGAGCGGCAAGACTACCCTGCTCAAGACTATCGCGGGCCTGCTTCCGCCTTTGGAGGGAAGTCTTTGCGTTGACGGAGTGCCGCTTCGGGAGCTTGCCGCCTCCTCCTGGGCCGCCCTCCTGGGCTATGTGCCCCAGGAAGCCCTCCTTTTTTCCGCTTCTGTCAGGGAAAACGTAGCGCTCGGTTCTCCCGCTCCGATTCCCCGCATCGAAGACGAAGAACTCTGGGCCCTTCTTAAAACCGCCCAGATCGATCAGGAGGTCCTGGCCTTCCCGGATCAAGAGAATAACAGGGTAGGGCAGCGGGGTGGAGGAGTCTCGGGAGGGCAGAAGCAGAGAATAGCCATAGCCAGGGCTCTAGCCCGGCGTCCACGGCTCCTTCTGCTGGACGACATGACTGCCAGCCTGGATACGAAAAACGAGGAGGCGCTATGGAGGAGCCTGAAATCGCAGGGGATGACGATACTCGCGGTTTCCCACAGATTATCCTCGGTTCAATACGTGGATAAGGTTCTCTTCCTCAAGGCAGGCAAGATCCTGGGCTTTGGCTCCC
The DNA here is from genome assembly GCA_034003305.1 of Spirochaetia bacterium. GTDB lineage: Bacteria > Spirochaetota > Spirochaetia > Treponematales > Rectinemataceae > UBA2256. The sequence continues at coordinate 3,394 of JAVEYV010000282.1, forward strand.
ATACGAGTCTTCTCGATGAATGTCCGGAATACCGCGATTTCATTGACTTCGCAGCGTCAGCAAGTATAGGCTGTGGCTCATGAGAAAAACCGGATGGCTCCTGTCGTTTGTATTTTTCGTGCTTTTATTGACTGAGCCGGCCGCCCCATACCGGCCGGGTCTGGGGGGGCGGGCGGTGTTAAT
>JAVEYV010000283.1:0-3574 GCA_034003305.1 Spirochaetia bacterium
GGGCAGCTCTGACAGCGTCACGAATCGCGAAATAGACCGCCATGCCGTAGATCAGAGGTGGTTCACCGACCGCTTTGGAACCGAACACGCTGGCTTCCCGCGAGTCTGATTCCAGCAGCTCAATGACGAAGTTATCCGGGATGTCGCGAATGCAGGGTATCTTGTATGTACTTGGATTGGCAGAGATATAACGCCCCTGATTGTCCCACTGCAGATCCTCCATTGTACACCAGCCCATGCCCTGGATGAAAGCGCCCGTCTCTTGTCCCAGATCTATCTCATCATGCAAGCTTTGGCCGTTTTCATGGACAATGTGAGTGCTGATCAGGCGATGCTCTCCCCTGAGCAGATCCACTTCCACCTGCGCGATGGCAGCACCGTAAACATAGTAATGGAAAGGTCTGCCCGTACCCAAATCACGATCGAAATGGATATCCGGAGTTTTGTAATAACCGAAGGCACCCAGGGGGATTTGCGCGAGGTGGGCCGAGCGGATCAGATCATTGAAACTGATGCGTTGATCGGGTGCGGAGGCATCGAACACATGATTGTCGGCAAAGACGGGATTATCACATTCTATAGCGTACTTTCCCTTTAGTAACGCCTTTGCCAGCGGGAGCAGATTATCCTTGATCTTCTGTGCGGCAATCCTGGCAGCATTGCCATTGATGTCGCTGCCTGTGGAAGCCGCTGTGGGAGATGCGTTTCCACTGCGCTGGGTATTGGAGCTTTCCACTCTGATCCTGGCGACATCGATCCCCAAAACTCGTGACACCACGATCGCTACTTTGGAACACAGTTCCTGCCCCATTTCCACTCCACCGGTGGATACCGACACGCTACCGTCGATATAGACCCAGATCAGCGCTGAACCCTGATTTAGAAAGGCTGTGGTAAAGGAAATGCCAAACTTTACCGGCATAATCCCCAACCCCCGTTTGAAGCGGGATTGAGCATCGTTAAATGCCGCCACTTCCTGCTTCAGAGCTTCATAACCGGCGTTTTGCGCCACTTTCTCCAGCACTTTATCGGCGGAAGCTTCCGTGATCGTTTGACCGTATGGCGTTATATCACCGCCACGATAGGAATTGCGCTTTCTGATCTCAAGGGGATCAATCCCCAGGGTTTCCGCGATCCTCTGGATGGCGGATTCGATGGTGAAGATGCCCTGAGGGCCGCCAAAGCCTCTGAACGCCGTATTGGGCGGCAGATTGGTGCGGCAGGCTCTGCCCCGGATGCGGACATTGGGAATGTGATAGATATTCTCCGCGTGAAACATCGCGCGCTCCAAAATGGCGATTGAGAGATCGGTATAGGCCCCGCCATTGCACATCAATTCGATATCCCAGCCCTGAATCCTGCCAGATTGATCATAAGCGATCTGCCAATGGCTGAGGAAGGGATGTCGTTTACCCGTGGCGCGCATATCCTCATCGCGGGTCAAGATGATCTGCACCGGACGCTTGGTCAGATGCGCGGCCAAAGCTGCCATGCATCCCCAGATCGTTGCCGCACGTTCTTTACCCCCAAATGCTCCGCCCAATCGAGGCACTTCCACCACTATCCTGTGCGCCTCGATTCCTAGTACTTTAGAGGCAATTTCCTGCACTTCCATGGTGCTCTGCGTGGCACACAAGAGATGGATTTGCTCGTGATCATAGGGGATGGCGCGCACTCTCTGACTCTCCATGTAAAAGTGTTCCTGTCCGCCGGTATAGCTACTGCCTTTCAGGGTAAATTTACTCTCTGAGATGGCCTTATCTACATCCCCGCGTTCAATCTTGCGCTCCGGGATATACCATTCCTGTTTTTGGTCCGCTTCCGCGATATCCAGTATGGGCGGCAATTCCTCATATTTCACCTGTATCCTGCCCGCGGCAAGCTCCGCGATGGATTCATCCTCCGCCAGCACCATCGCCAGCGGTTGGTGATGGTACATGATCGTCTCGGTAGGAAACAGCGGCTCGTCATGCACCACGTGCCCGATCATGTTTTCGCCGGGAATGTCTTTAGCGCTGATGACGGCATGCACTCCGGGAGTGTTCTCTGCCGCGGAAAGATCCAATCCGATCAATCTGGCATGCGCTACGGGGGCAAAACAGAACTTCGCGTACAGCATCCCTGCGGGCGCTGCTTCATCGCCGATAAAGCGGGATTTTCCCCGTACATGCAGCTTCCCGTTGATGTGCCATGGCAGCCTTTTCATCGTAGCTCCTCCAGGTATTGCAGTACGTGGTTTACAGTCATGGTTTTGCGATACTCCGCGCTCCCTCGCACATCGGAGAGCGGTTCAAACTCGCCTGCCACGGTGTCGGCAATCAGTTTGGCATCCCTCGGCTCTGCTGCGGTCAGCATTTTGGCGAATGTCTCGCTGAAAACTGGTGTCGCCGCTACTCCGCCAAAAGCGAGCAGGGCTGCAGTGACGCGACCTTGGGGATCTCTCTCGATCTTTACCGCTGAGGCAACTGACGAGATATCCACTGCCTTACGTTTGGATGTCTTAAGCGCGCGGATATGGGCGGTCCTGGATTGTGAGGGAATCACGATCTCAGAGATGAATTCTCCCGGCTTTAGCGCAGTTTTGCGGTATCCCGTGAAGAATTCCCGGATTGGCACAGCTCTTTTACCAGATGCCGAATCCAGCTCCAGGGTAGCACCATAGACCATCAGGAGGGGCAGTGAATCGCCGATCGGTGAGGCATTGGCGATGTTACCAGCCAGAGTGCCGAAATTGCGGATCTGCGTGGAAGCCACCAGTCTGAAGAGGTCGGTCAAAGCCGGATAGTCGCTGCGGATAATCCCCGATTCCATGATTCTGCTATAGGTAACTCCAGCGCCGATATGTACTCCGTCCGGGCGCAGGTATATCTTCTGCAAATCCTGGATGTCGGCGATGTCGATCAAAGCGGCAAAATGCCGGCGCGTGATATTTACCTGCACCATCACATCTGTCCCGCCGGCGATGATGGCAGCTTCAGGATGCGCTGCCAGCAGGGCTTTCAGCATCTGTACATCTGTGGCCTTATAGTAGTTTTCGATTAGGTAATGGCTGTCTGAACTGCGTTTGATGGTCTGAAGGGCTTGGTCGAATGTGAAGATTTCGCTTTCGGTATCCCTGCACCAGCGGGGTACGATGCTTTGCGGATCGTGGGTGGCGGAAATCTCCAAAGCAGCATCGAGGATGGATTGGTAGCCCGTGCAGCGGCAGAGGTTTCCCTCGAGGGCAGCCATGATCGTCTCTTTGGAGGGACTCTTTTGTGAGGCAAAAAGGGCAAACATACTCATCACGAAGCCCGGTGTGCAGTAACCGCACTGGCTGGCATGATGATCCAGAATGGCTAGTTGGATGGGGTGAAGTTCATTGTCATCGCCAAGACCTTCGATGGTGATGAGGTGCTTGCCATGCAGCCTGGCAGCGGGATAAAGACAGGAGTTTACCGCTTCATATACGATGTTGCCGTCCCTCAAAGACCCGATCACCACGGTGCATGCCCCGCAATCCCCTTCGTTGCAACTGCATTTGGTGCCCCAGAGGCGCAGTTCCTTGTTGATCAGATCCAGTGTGCTCAATCCC
>JAVEYV010000284.1:0-3565 GCA_034003305.1 Spirochaetia bacterium
TTTTGTAAGCAAGGTTGCCGGCGGCGCATTTTTATTCAAACAGACACTCAATCCCAACTCGATGCTGCGTTGGTAATCGGCCAATGCCAACACAGATTTTTCGTATTGCCCGATGCTGGATGCGGCGAGCGACTTCATGGTACTTACAACGGAATGCAAATCTCCGGCGCTGCTGATTTTTCGGCGAAGACTTGCTGTTGTCTCACTCATTTTTCTTTTGCCCTCCACGGGCTTGACGGTTTTCAGCGAGGCTTAGCCGCACGAGCGCGAGAATTGCTTCACGGTCTTCGCTGCTCAATGAGTCGGCGGTATCTAATCGCGCGACTATTTCCGCCGGAATCTTCGCTGCTGCGCGATAGACGGCATCCTCGGCGTCTTTGAGTTCTTCAAAGGGAACAGAATCAAAGAGATTCGCGCCTAATGCCAAAAGACCGGATATTTGCGCGGCTGCAGATACCGGCGCAAATTCGGGCTGGTTTAGAAAATCGCGGATTCTTCTGCCATGCTCGATGATCCTGGCAGTATCCGCATCCAGGCGGGCCCCGAACCGGGCAAAGGTTTCGAGTTCCTCGAATTGCGCATAGGAAAGTTTTAGATCGCCGACAGCGTCGCGATAGGCTGGCCGTTGGGCTTTGCCGCCGACACGCGATACGGATTTGCCCACGTCGACGGCAGGCAATATTCCTAATTCGAAAAGTCTCGGTGAAAGGTATATCTGCCCGTCGGTAATCGATATCAGATTGGTCGGGATATATGCGGACATATTCTGGGCTTCTGTTTCGATTACGGGGAGAGCGGTAAGCGAACCGCCTCCGCGTTCTTCACAGAGATGAGTAGCGCGTTCCAAAAGTCGCGAATGAATATAGAAGATGTCGCCCGGGAAAGCTTCGCGGCCGGGCGGGCGGCGGAAGAGGAGGGAAAGTTCGCGATATGCCTGTGCATGCTGGGTCAAGTCGTCATAGATGATAAGTACATCCTCTCCTGCTTCCATAAAGTACTCGGCAATACTGGTCGCTGCATAGGGAGCGATATAGGAGAGGCCGGGAGGGTCGCTGCCTTCGGCGACTACCACTATGGTGTAGTCCAAGGCCTTATTTTCCCGCAGCACAGCTACGGCTTTAGCCACAGCCGAGGCGCGTTGGCCGATTGCGCAATAAACGCAAACGACTTCCTTGCCGCGCTGATTGAGGATTGTATCGATGGCAATGGCCGTTTTGCCCGTCTGACGATCCCCCAAAATTAATTCGCGTTGCCCGCGCCCGATGGGGACAAGCGCATCGATAACCTTAATGCCGGACTCAAGGGGATCTACAACGGGGGCACGGTCCATGATCGGTGCGGCGGGGCGCTCTATAGGCATCCTTTCCGTGCTTGATACAGGGCCCATGCCGTCGAGCGGCCTGCCCAGCGGGTCTATAACGCGTCCACGCAATCCGCCTCCAACAGCAACGTCCATCACCCGGCCTGTACGTGCCGCTTCGTCTCCCACATGCAGTCGCCGAGATTCACCGAGCAGTACAACACCGATTTCCTTCTCATCCAGGTTGAACGCGATGCCGAATTCGCCTCCGGGAAACGAAATCAATTCTTCAAATCCCGCGGAGGGAAGGCCTGAGACTTTGACTATGCCTGATGAGACATCGGTGATTATGCCTATCTCCTGCGGCATTAAGAGCTTCGTGCATTCTTTCCGCGCTTTTTGAATTCCCGCAAACGCGCGGTCGATACTTTGCTTCAAGTCTTCAATTGGGGCGCTCATGGTCTCTCATTCCGGGATTCGCCCTTTATGGATTCGGCATTTGTTTTTTTCCCAAGGGTATCGCCGACCATCCTTTCCATACTTTTTAGATAGTCCGCAATGTTCCACGCTAATTTTTGCCCATTTGATGCCAATTCGATCCCGCCTAACAGTTCAGTCTCGACTTTAAACGTTACCTTGATTTCGTCTTCAAAAGTCTCGTTGAGCGCTTTTTGAATTGCTTCTTGCTGCTTTACTGTCAAGTCGAACGCGCTTCGGACAAGAACAGGTTCAGATGCCGTGGTAAATGCCTTGAAGAATATTTTCTTTGCCGGTTCCTCCAGCGCGCGCAATCGTTGGAGAAATAAATCGAAAAGGCTGGCTTCCAGGCTTATTGTAGATAGGTCAGCCAGAACTTTACGCGAAATTGCGAATACTTCCTGTTGAGCTCGACCTGTGATTTCGAGGTTTAAATTTTTTGCGTCGGCCTCCAAGCCTGCCCTATAGTTAGCTTTCATTTCATCCGAGGATTTTTGAGCTTCCTCGATCAGACGCACCCTTTCGGCATCAGCTTCCTTTTTGGCATTCTCCAAGAGCGCTGATTTCGTTTTATCGAACTCATCGTTTTTAAGCTGGAATTCATTGCGCTCTTTATCCGCTTGGGCCATTTTCTCTTTTGCATCCGCGATTTCGTCGGCTATAAGCTTTTCGCGCGCTGCGATGGCAGTAAGAACTGGTTTATAGAGGAATTTTTTAAGCAGCAGCACTAGAACGACGAAATTCAATATTTGGGCAATGACAGTGAACCAGTCTACACTCATGGGTTATTTCCCCGCGGCTTGAGCGATGACAGAGTTCCAGAAGGGATTGGCAAAGATAAGAATCATGGCGACCACAAAACAATATATGGCCGTAGACTCTATCATTGCCAAGCCGACGAATAGTGTTCTCGTTATGGTGGAAGATGCATCAGGCTGCTGTGCCAGCGAAACAAGCGCGGTTGAAACCGCCTTCCCTTCTCCAAGGGCGGGAGCCATCGTTCCGATAGTGATGGCAAAGCCGGCGGTGATGATGGATACAATAGCGATAATTGTCATGCTGTCCATGGTTACTCCTTTTCAACAGGTACTGTTTTTCGTACATGGGTAGTGGCGGCGGCGATATACACCGCGGCGAGAATGCTGAAAATATAGGCCTGTACCATTCCGGTCAGCAGGCCGAGGGCTGTCATGATGATAGGAAAAACAAAGGGTGTGATACTCACAAGAATTCCGACGATCATGGAACCGCTCATCATATTCCCGAAGAGACGGATGGCGAGGGCTAAGGTACGGGAGATTTCGCTTATAATGTTAAAAGGAAGCATGATGAACGTCGGTTTGACGTATAATTTGAGATAAGCCCCGAGCCCTTTCTCTCCGATGCCGAACATGGGTACTGCGGCGAAAACGCATAGGGAAAGCGCCGCGGTGGTCGAAAGAGAGCCTGTCGGCGGTTCATAGCCGGGAATTATTGTAAAAAAACTGGCCGCGGCGATAAAGATAAAAAGCGTGCCCAGGAATCCAAGATATCTATCCGGCTTACTTAGGCCGATTTCTTCTATTTGTTTTTTAATGGCTATAACAATGATTTCAAGCATGTTCTGCCATCGGGAGCGCGTGTGCGCTGCGGATAATTTTCGAGTAATTAAAATTGAGCCGACAACCAGGACAACCATGATCGCCCACGTGAATACGATGGTGGCGTTGAGTTTTATGAATCCGAGCTGCCAATAAACAATCTCGTCAGGGCTAAGTCGCATGAAGAACCTCTTTTAGCATTTGCTAA
>JAVEYV010000285.1:0-3560 GCA_034003305.1 Spirochaetia bacterium
CGAGAAGTCGTTTCGCTTCAAGCGCAGCTGCGGTCCTGCTTCTGGCTTTCTCAAGTTTGACTTCCTTGATGATGCTGCCGTCTGGATTTTGAAAGCGAGCGTAGAATGATTGAATGCCCTTGTAGGTTCGCTTGGTGATCTGGAATGGTCCTCGCATAAAAACCTCCTGGAGTGGTTTTTGCGACACGTGAAAACGCACGTGAATGGGGCCTTTCCGGCTTCCGGGTAAAAACGTAATTCCTTATGCTATATGGTTGGCCCAGGCCCGATTCGAACGGGCGACCTGCTGCTTAGGAGGCAGCCGCTCTATCCATCTGAGCTACTGGGTCGTACTGCGCAGGCTTATGCCCAACGCTCACCTTCGGAAACGACAGTATAGCAAAGCGCCTTGAATGTCAACGCGGGGGCGCTTTTAGGCTGCCGGACTCAAACGAAAAAACGAAGGGTACGCTGCTGCTAAAGGCCCTTGTCTTCTTGAGTTTCGCTCAAGGAGAGCAGCTCTGCTCGCAGTGATTTGATATTAGATTCCATCTCTGCGTTCACTTCAGGGAGCTTGGCGTTCAGTGCCGCCGCTTTATTCAAGTCTTCTTCTATCAACTGGACGTTCGTGAGCGTATCGGTAAGGATAGCTGAACTTAGTCCATAGTAACGGTATGCTGCTCTATAGAAAAGCAGCAGTACAAGCTGCTCCTGATCGGGTTGAGCCTTTAGAATCTGGTCTTCGAGGAAGGAAAAACCTTCCCAGTAGCCCTCGGCAGTGAGCAGCCAGGAACCGAGAAGTAAATCCAGCACGTCAACCTCGCCCTTAAATCTTTGCAGTCCTTCCTCGGCAAGGGCTGCAGCCTTAGCCCAATCGGCGGATGATGCGGCTATACGGTGTCTAAGCAGCAAGGCGAGCCAGTCATCGGGGAAAAAGGTTTCCAAGGATGTTACATATTTTTCAAATTCATTTATTTTGCCGTAGAGCAGCGCTCGTTCTGCAGCGTAAGAATAAGCCTCGTAGGCTTGTTCGCTATAGGGATCGGGTGCTGCGAGCATATCATACTGCTCGAAAGCCAGATCGAGATCCAGGTTTACCGTATAGGCTTCAGCCAAGGCTTTTCGCGCCTGAATATTTTCAGGCTCCCATTCCAAAACATCTAAAAGCAGTTCGATTGTTTTATCGCTTTGGCCTTCTTGCAGCAGTAGTTCGGCATAATGAAGCATCGATGGGGTATTTACGAGAATGTAGTCTTCTTCCGCTGTTCTATAGCAGCGAATGGCCAGATCGAAGGCTTCATCCTGGCTTTTAACCCAGTCCTCTGAAAACGCGGCATAGTTGAACCATAGGCTGTAATAATAATCACCCATCGCCAGGGCGAGGATCGGCGGTATGAAGAGGCCTTTGCGTTCCATCTCGATAAAACTGTTGTGGGGATCGAAATAATAGAATTCCGAGCCGCTCACTTCGGTATAGCGGATAGCATCCACTTCCTCGCCCTCGGCCAGATCAGCGAAGGCAAAGCCGCGGTAGTTCTCATGATCGATATGGCCATTTAACGCGACAGATACCTTCTGTGCCAATATATAGGGATCTCTCTCCAGAGGGTCGGCGTCCAGAAGGTTGTACCAGGCCGAGAGCCATTGGCCGTAGTACGTGTATTCTTCAGCAGCATCTATCGCTTTTTTAGCATAGACTGGAGCATCCTCGAAAAAGGCGGGCAGAAAGAAGAATTCCGGAAGATCATCCCGGGAATCATCCGACGCAGCGGGGGCTGTTTGGGTTCCGCTCGGATAGAAACTGCCGAAAAACTGGCTGTAAATAGCGGGAATCTGCGCGCCTAAGGTTTTTTCCTGTACCCCGGCTCCTGTGCGCCTGAAAATTTCGTTTATTTCCAAGCCTGGATAATTCAGGTGGTTGAGCAATACTTCGGTAAAGGCGCCGTTGCGTCCAGTTCCGTCCTGGGCTGTGCTTCCGGCGCTGGTGGAATAGACGACAATACTGCCCGGAGGCTGAGCGCCGACGATGCTCAAGCCGCGATTGCCCGATCTGGCCCAGGCGAAGGGATTGTCCCTGCAGGCGTCCAGGATAACCACGTTCAGTTTGTTCTTCGCTTCCCTGAGGCTGTCCAGTACGAAATGAAGGGATACCGCCCTGGTCCTGAGCAGGGATTCCGAGGGGATCTGGACATCCACAGGGATGAGATAGTTCTCGCCGGCCGACTGCACGCCGTGGCCTGCGTAGAAAAACAGCCCCACCGAGTCGGGGCTACCCGCCAACCTGTCTCTAAACCCGAGTACCGCGGTTTCCATGGCCTCAAGCCCAGCGTTGGTGAGCACTTCTGTGGAAAATCCCAGCCGGGTGAGCGCATCGCCCATGTCCTCGGCGTCGTTAGCCGGGTTGGCTAGTTTGCTTGTACCTGTGTAATTGCCGTTGCCCATGACAAGGGCAAAGCGGGGTTGGGCGGCTTGAGCCCCCTGGGCATGAAGATCCTTGGGAATTAGGCAGAGCAGCAGTATGAAAATGCTAAGGAGTAGGGAGGCTAGCCTTGGACGGCGCATGACTGAATTGTAAAACACTATCACCTGGGGCGCAATCTTGGGCTGGCTCCATAAAAGCAATGGAAAAAATTCTAAAAATGGCTTTCTTCAGCCTATAATGGAGTGTAGAGTACTCATAAAGGCGGAATGAGTCAGGACTATGCGAAAGACACTGATCGATGAGTTTCAAGCAGCCGCAACCCCTGTCCTGTATTCTTCCACCACGATTTTTATCTCTCCAAGGAGGAGCCAATGGGTAAGAAGACATGGTATGTCGCCGCAATCCTTTTCATGGCCTTGGGTATGGTCGTAGGAGCCCAGGCGATTGAGCCCGCCAAGCCCGTAGTGCCCGCGGTGAAAACCGGTGCGATGAACGCCATCACCGATGTGCCGGGGATCCATGTGGGTAGTTTCGACAGAAACCACACCGGAACGACAGTAATTCTGGCTCCCCAGGGAGCGGTGGGCGGCGTGGATGTGCGCGGCTCGGCGCCGGGCAGCAGGGAAACCGATCTTCTCCGGCCCATCGACATGGTGGATAAGGTGGACGCGGTTGTCCTCACCGGCGGTTCTGCGTACGGCCTCGCAGCGGCGGACGGCGTCATGAAATGGCTTGAAGAAAACAACAGAGGCTGGGCTGTGGGAGGCGGAAAGGTAGTTCCCATAGTCCCCGCGGCCGTCCTTTTCGATCCGGGCAGATTCGGCAGGGACTTTACCGATCGACCCAACGCCAGCTTCGGCTACCTGGCCTGTGAAGCAGCCAGCGCCGGTCCTGTGGACATGGGTAACGTGGGCGCAGGCGCGGGAGCAGTGGGAGGCGGTCTCAAGGGCGGCCTCGGTACTGCCAGCCAGGACTTAGGCGACGGTGTAATGGTCGGAGCAATAGTGGCGGTGAACGCCGGCGGTTCCACGGTCAACCAGGCTACCGGCGAGTTCTATGCCTCCTTCCTGGAAGTGGGCAATGAATTCGGCGGGCTCAAGCGTCCCTTCGCCAACGCCCTGGCCAAAGACGGTTTCGAGCTGGCTTTCCTGGACACCAT
>JAVEYV010000286.1:0-3559 GCA_034003305.1 Spirochaetia bacterium
TTGCAGCTCTCCGCCAGCCTCAGACAGAACCTGACATCGATTCTGAGCAGGGAATGAGCGGCTAAAAATTTCGGATTGCGGCTATTTGTGAAGCAGCTGTCTCGCCCGCTCGGTAGCCTTCATCACGGCCTTGATAAGGGTAACCCGCAAGCCTCCCTCTTCCAGCTCCATGATGCCGTCGATGGTGACACCTGCGGGCGTGGTGACCTGATCCTTGAGCTTCGCAGGATGCTCGCCGGTCGCCAGCACTGTCTTGGCGGCGCCTAGGACGGTCTGGGCAGCCATCTCTATCGCAACGTCCCTGGAAAGGCCCATCTTCACGTCCCCGTCGGCCAGGGCTTCGATAATAATATAGATATAGGCCGGCCCAGAGCCCGAAAGCCCGGTAACCGCGTCCATATGCTGTTCCTCCAGACGCAGGACCCTGCCGACCGATCCGAAGAGCCCGGTGACAATGTTGGCCTGGGCTTCAGATACATTCCGCCCGCAGGAAAACACCGTCATGCCCTCGCCCACCGAAATGGCGAGATTGGGCATTGTCCGCACCACTGCCACATAACCGGGCACCCGGGATTCAATGATATCCAGGGGAACCCCCGCCGCGGTGGACACCAGGAGGCTTCCCTGGCGAAGATCCCCGGAGATGCTGTTGAGTATGTCTACGATAGCCTTCGGCTTAACAGCCAGAACGACGATATCGGATTCCGCCGCAACCTTGCGGTTGTCCAGACTGCTTTCCACCTTGAATCGCTGATGAAGATCAGCCCTATGCGCTTCGGTTCTCACCGAGAGAATGATTTCTTCAGGCTTGAAGAGTCCCCGGGCAAAGGCTCCCAGAAGGAGGGCTTCGCCAATTTTTCCTGCGCCTATGATTCCTAGCTTGTAACTCACACAACCTCTCCATTGGGGCCGCCCGGGCTTTTTATCGGAGGGCGGCTTCTAAAACCACCGAGGCTTCGGTGTCTGAATCCCGGTATTTTACGATAACCGGGGCTTGAAGGGATAGCCCGCGCTCTTGAGCCCAGGGACCCCGGGCGGGACGGGCTCCGGGGACGACCACAGCCGAGGGAGGCACCTCTCCCAGCCACTCTTTTTCCTGCACCAGATCGAATATCCTGGTGGAGGCGCTGATGATAAGGCCGGGTGCGAGCACAGCGTTCCGGCCGATGACGATTCCCTCAAAGACGCCGCAAAGCCCGCCGATAAAGGCTCCGTCTTCGATGACCACAGGCCTCGCCTGGGGCGGCTCCAGGACCCCGCCGACCTGGACCCCCGCCGAGAGATGAACACTCCGGCCGATCCGGGCGCAGGACCCTACCAGGACATGACTATCCACCATGCTCCCCGCTCCAATGCTGGCTCCTACATTTATGTAGGAAGGCGGCATGATGACGACACCCTGGGCGATGTGGCTGCCCCTCCTGGCCGAACTGCCGCCGGGCACTACCCGCACTCCGTCGGCGGGAGTAAAGCGGCGGGGAGGAAAGGCCGGCCTGTCGCACGCTCCGCCCGGCCACTCCCATTCTGCCATGCCGCCGGCCTTGAAACCGGAGAGTATCGCCCTTTTTACCCAGGACACAGCCTCCCAAGCTCCGCTGGGGCCTTTCCTGCTGGCTCCGATAGTCCCTGCCTCCAGGGCCAGGAGAAAGGCCTCCCATTCCTCGGGACTGAAGGATCCCTTAGCCTCGAAGATCTTCTCCAGTTCTTCGCCCTGTATCCTTAGGTTTGTCAGATCAGTATCCATTGAATTCCCCTTTATCAGCCTTTGAAAAAGTCCGCGGCGAAGTCGTCCATCGAATAAACGCCCCTTCTGCCCCAGATCCACCGGGCCGCCCTCATGGCTCCGGCGGCGAAAACCCTTCTGTCCTTGGCCCGGTGACTTATTGTCAGAGATTCCAGGGGAGAGTCAAGCACCAACTCATGCCTGCCAATCTCGAAGCCCGTACGCAAACAGGCGATATTCACCTTGTCCTTTTCCCAGGCGCCGATATTCCAGCCAGAAAAACGGGGGCAGGACTCCTGCACAGCCTGGGCGATGCTCAGGGCGGTGCCGGAGGGCGAATCCAGTTTCATCCTGTGGTGATGCTCGATAATCCCCAGCTCTGCTTCTTCGTCAGCAGCGGCGTAAGTTCCCATAAGGGCCGCCAGCCTTCGCATCAAGGCCACGCCGATGCTGAGATTGGGGGACACCAGGACGCCGATCCTCCCCCCTACCCTTTCGGCCAGATCGGGGATTTTCCAGCCTGTCGTGGCAATGACAAGGTCCGTTCCTGTCTCGATTGCCCAGGCCAGGTGATCCGGAACAGCGGAGGCATGGCTCGCGTCCAGGGCCACCTCTACCCGTTCCCTGGGACTTGCTTCCTTCCCCTCTGTCCACCGCAGCTCCAGGGCTTCCGGACTGGCGGTATACTTCGCGATTTCCATCGCGATGGCGCCGCCTAAGCGGCCGCGCCCGAATATTCCCAATCTCATAGCGCTGTCCCGGTATCGCCCGCTGTCTCGGAGTTTTCGAAAAAGGCCTTATGAAGGCGGCGCAGGGCATTCTCGGCCCGCTGGGCCGAGAGCACTATGCTCAAGTTGATATCGTTCGCCCCCATGCTGAGCATATCCACATCCAGGTCGCCCAGGGCGTCAAAGGTCTTTCGAAGCAGGGTCGGGGTTTCCTTGAGCATGTCGCCGACCACCGCGATGACTGCCCTGTCCCGGACGATCTCCACCCTTCCCAGCTCGCCCAGCTCCGCAGCCAGCCTGTCCAGCGGGGCTCCCATATCCAGGGATACGGAGACGCAGACCTCGGAAGTGGAAACCAGGTCGACGCTGATGCCCAGACGGCCGAAGGCGGCGAAGAGCCTGGCGAGAAAGCCCGCCTGGTCCATCATGAGCTCCTGCTTGACCGACACGATGGCCACGTTCGGCCTCATGGCCAAGGCAGCCACCGCCTTGGCGCTGGAACCGCCCGGGAGAATCGTAGTGTACTGCCCCAAGGGCTTTGTCACGGAACGGACGGTGACCGGAATGCCCGCATCCAGGGCAGGCTTGATCGCTGCGGGGTGGAGAATCTTGGCGCCGAATGCCACGAGTTCCGAAGCCTCATCGAAGCCCAACTGCTGTATCGTCATCGCCCTGGGCACGATCTTCGGATCGGCGGTGGGCAGGCCTTCGTGATCGGTCCAGATACGGATTTCAGCAGCGCCCAGGGCGGCGCCGAACACGCTTGCCGAGAGATCCGAGGCCCCTCGGCCGATGCTCGTCGTACTGCCGAGACTGTCAGAACCTATGGAACCCTGGGTGACAACCCAGGGCTGGGTTTTTAAAAGAGGAAGAAAGAGTTCCCTGGACATTCGTTGGGTACTGGCTAGATCGACCCTTGCCCTGCCAAAACGGGAGTCGGTACGGAGGGCTCTTCGGGCATCCAGGCAGGGAGCGTTCAGGGCAAGGGCTGCGAGAATACTCGACAGCCGCTCTCCCGCCGCGGCGATCTCATCCATGTTTCTATCGGTGAGTTCCCCCACAAGCCGGACACCCTGCAGCCTCGATTCCAGAGCGCTTACCAGCGCCT
>JAVEYV010000287.1:0-3551 GCA_034003305.1 Spirochaetia bacterium
CTTTTTATCCGAGGGGTTGTTTCTCCGTCCGGGCAGTATGGCTCCCACCGGGTGGAGCACCGTATCCTCGGCCTTGACCTTTCTGTACAGCCTGGGGCCCAGATCGGCCAGGTAGCGCTCCCTGGGATTTACATAGTTGGGATCCAGCTGGAGATACCGGGGATTTTTCGAGGGAGCGCCGTTTACGATCCTCGGTTTGTCCGGTGCGGCAAAATACTCGAATTCCATATCCGTCGCGGCGGCGCTTATAAAGTTTTTCATGGCATCGGAGTATTCGGAGAACTGAACGGTCATCTCCACGAATTCCTCCGCCGTTTTTCTGGGCAGGGGCTCGAAGTTGCTCAGGAAATTGTCCGGCCTGGACAGGTCTTTTTCGGTCAGCTTATCGTAGCCGCGGATAACCGCGTCATCGGGTCTTTGAAAAAATCTGGCCTCAACATTGCTGCAGAACTTGAGGCTGGGGTGACGAAAGGCCCATTCGGGCAGATTGCGCAGGGATGCGCCGGGAACAACCGTGGAGGCGGTGATGTCGTCTTCCCACTGCTGTTTTTCCGCGGGCATGAAATCCTGCCTGAGCTTGAAACTGCGTCGCAAGCCCTCGGGGGTTTGGCCGACCCTGAGGTAGGAGCCCAGCACCGGTCTGTTTTCGAATTTGAGGATGTTGCCTGTCGTGCCGTTGACGACGTCCACGGAAAAGTGGGACATCCAGTCTTCGCCCCAGTCGGGGGTATAGAAACGCTTTACCAGGAATGCCAGGCTTTTTATTCGCTCCGGAAGGCTCTTAAGCCAGTCGTTGTAGGCTGGCGTATACAGAGGGGAGGGGGTGAGCAGCTTGATGACCGAGCCGAGGGAGCGCTTGGGCGAGAGGATTTTACGAGCATCTTTTCCATGGTTTTCCCTGTCGTCCAAAAAGCGGCTGCCGTAATCCCTGTCGATGATTTCCTTAACCGCCGCCATGTCCTGATGAAAGTCGGCGATGGTGATAGGAGAATAGGTAATGGCGTCGGAGATGGGTTTGGCGATTTCCGATTTGCCGCCGCCCGAAACGGTGCAGGGTTTGTGGCAGACTAGTCCTTCGGCGGTGCTGCCGATGAGACGCCAGGCTCCTGAGCCGCTGTGGCGCTCCATGCGGACCCGGTAGCCTGTGGGGTGCACGTACACCTCGTTGGGCAGGACTCTTAAGGAGCGCTCCTGGCCGTTCTGCTGCCAATGGGCTTTCTGGTCTTCCAGGGAGATATAGGCGTTTTCCGGAAGATAGACAATGTCGGGAAAACGCGCGTCCCGGGCATATCCCTCAGCCTGGGGAATGAGTCTGTCCCCCATGAGCTCTAAAACCTGGGCGTAGCTGTGTCCCCGGGAGTTGAGGTTCGTGTCTGGAACAAAGCGGGTGCCGAGATTGTAAGCGGGGAATACCAGGGCCCCGCCGGCATGCTCTTCCTCGGCCAGGCCGAGGAGGTTGGCGGAATAGGAAACCTGGGCCTTTATTTCCTTCTTTGAGTACCCGAAGTAATTGTCGGCGATGACCGATACGATGACGCCCCGTTCGTCCCGGGCGGAGATTTTGAAGGGCTTGCCGTCGTTGTATTTTTCCGAAGGATCCTTCCAGCACATTCCCTGGCTGCGCTGCCGCTGGCTGGCCTGGTCCCAGTTGGGGAGGCCCAGTTCTTTTTTAGTCAGGCCGAGCAGATGGGTGGCGAGAACGACACAGCCTGTGGTGCCGGTCCAGTGCAGGGGATCGAGGGTGGCGTCGTTTTCCGGAATGAGGGGGTCGCCGGAGTTGCCGAAGATGCTTTCCACAAAGTCCAGGCTCGCGGCCAGCGATCCGGGGGCGAAGAAGCGGATTTCCATGGACCTTTCGTCGCAGTAGCCCTCCACCCCGGGCCGTACCACCGGGCGCAGGAGCAGGGAAAGCATGGTTCTGGCTTTTTCGTTCTCCTGGGCGGTAAAGGGCAGTTCGAGGAGTTCGGGGGGAGGATTGAGGGCGGCTTTGAGTATTCGGGCGAAGGCGAGCTTGGGAACTGCCTTTTTGTCTGGGGGAACGGGAAGGCCGCCCTCGGCGATGTGAAAGACGCCTTCGGTGGTGCGCTTGTCGCTGCCGGGATTATGGAGGACTCCGTTTTTTATCCTGTAGGAGGTAAGGGTGGGAGAGGCGTGGCTGTGGCCTTCGGGGGGCAGGGATAATTCCCGAGCCATTCCGTAGCGGTCGAGCACCAGGGTTTTAGCCGGCAGACGCGGGACGGGCAGATCTTGTATCCCTTCCAGGTAGGAATCGAGGAAGTCCTGGATGCGCCGGTCCGCCGGAGCGAGGTGTCCGGCGAGAATTCTGTCTTTCTGCCTGAAATTTTCCAGCATGTCCGAGGCTAGATCCACGAAGCCTGTGCCTTCTTTGGAGTAAATCGGAAGACCGAGGCTCGCCAGTCTTATATTGATATAGGCAATCAGCTTGCTGCGCTCCGGCTTCGATGCCCGGTCCGCTTTAAGTCCAAAATCTCTTTTTACAGCCATAAAAAGTCCTCCGTGGGTACTTTGTCAAAGTTTGACTGCGGAATCAACATGGTCTTGGCACGCCGTAGGCCCAATGGGCTTACTCTCATCAGTCCAAAGAGCCTTCGTTCGCGATTGCCCCTGCCGCTTCGCGGCTTACGGCGCCGATAAGGCCGTAGACCGAATCGAGGTCGGGGTACATTACCCTGTCTTTATCCAGGCGGTCTATCGCGGAGCGGACAAGCCTATAGGCGGGGGCGCTGCGGGGAGAAAGCAAGGGTTCGATGGAAGGAATACCCAGCTGTATAGCCCTTAGGTCCAAAGCCTGGCAGGCCGCCGCCAGCTCCATGGCTGCAACGCGTTGTGCGTTTTCTACAATCGATGCGGCTTTCCGCGCCGCTATGGTGCCCATGGATACGTGGTCTTCCTGATTGGCGCTGGAGGGAATGGAGTCGACGCTGGCGGGGTGAGCCAGGCTCTTGTTCTCCGAAACCAAGGCGGCCGCGGCGTACTGTACGATCATGAAACCTGAGTTGATGCCTCCTGAGCTGGTGAGAAAGGCCGGGAGACCTTCCGAAAGGGCTGGGTTGACCAGCCTTTCGATCCGCCGCTCGCTGATGTTGGCCAGCTCGGCGCAGGCTATGCCGAGAAAGTCCATCGCCAGGGCCAGGGGCTGGCCGTGAAAATTGCCCCCGGAGATTATATCGCCGGGATCTTCCTTGGAATTGAGGGGCGCCGAGCCGGCGGCTGCGGCGGAGCCTTTGGTCTCCGCGGAGTCCCCGGCGGGCTGTCGGGGGAAAATGAGGGGGTTGTCGGTCACCGCGTTGAGTTCGGCTTCGAGAATGCCGGTGATGTAGTCCAGGGCATCCAGGCTGGCGCCGTGAACCTGGGGAATGCATCGGAGGGCGTAGGCGTCCTGGACTCGCAGCTCGCCCTGGCGGCTTGTCAAGGAAGAACCTTCCAGCAGGCTTCTCATGTGGGAAGCGCAGCGGATCTGTCCGCGCTGCCGGCGCAGCTGCTGTACCCTGGGATCGAAGGCGTCCACTATGCCCTTGAGGGCCTGAAAG
>JAVEYV010000288.1:0-3548 GCA_034003305.1 Spirochaetia bacterium
GCCCGAGGACGCGTAAGCACCCTTGTCGAAGGGGGTTATGTCCGTGTCCCCCGAGACCACACTGACATCGGCCAGGTCCAAGCCGAGGGTTTCAACCGCGGTCTTGGCCGTCACCGTGTCGAGACCCGTGCCCAGGTCGGCGCCGCCCGAGAGCATGAGCAAGGTTCCATCCGAGAGCAGCCGCAGTTCGGCGTTGGCGGCGTCCAGGCCCGGGAGCCCCGATCCCTGCTGGATTATCACCGCCCCCCGCCCGGTCTCCCAGTCCTGTCCCGGAGCCTGGGGCTTGGGCGAATCCCAGCCGAAATTTTCCCTGCCCCGGGCTATCATTTCCTTAAGGCCGCAGCGCCCCAATGTGACGGGGGCTCCCTCCCGGCCTTCGCCCAGGCTTTTGAGTATTTCTATGGTCGTGCCCGAATCAACCCGGTTTTTCTCGATGAGTTCCAGCTGGTCTATTCCCAGTTCGGCGGCCAGCTCGGCCAGAGCCGTCTGGAGCGCGAAGGAGCCCTGGGGCGCGCCGTAGCCCTGATAGGCTCCCGCGGGCGAAAGGTTGGTGTACCAGGAACGAACCTGGAAGCCCGCGTTATCGCAAACCAATAAGGGCAGGCTTTTAGAAATGGCGTTCATCGGCACCGTGAGGCAGTGCTGTCCGTAGGGGCCGGTGTCTGCGTCCAGATCCATCTTAATGGCCGTGAGCCTTCCATCCTTTTTGGCGCCCAGTGTTACCTTGATGTCCATGGGATGCCTGGTGCGGCTGGCTATGAATTCCTCTTCCCTGCTGAGGCGGAAATAGACAGGCTTGCGGGTCTGCCAGGCCAGGTAGCCCGCCAGATCCTCGACGACCAGGTCCTGCTTGGCGCCGAAGCCGCCTCCCACCCGCTCTTTTATAACCCTGATCTTGTTCTCCGAAATTCCCACTGCCCGTGCGACAATACGCCGCACGTGCCAAGGCACTTGGGTGGAGGCATGAAGGATCAATCGTCCGGATTCGACCTTGGCCAGGACGACATGAGGCTCCAAAGGCGTGCACTGGACGCGATTGGCGCGATAGCTCCGTTCCAGCACCACTTCGGCCTCGGCCAGCCCCTTTTCGATGTCTCCGATTCCTCCGGATGCCGAAGCCGCCAGGTTGCGGTGTGGATCTGCGTGGAGGCTGAATTGGTACATAACCCCATCGTCCCTGCCGTCGCCTTCAGCTGAAATGCCCTCAGGTTTCTCGCCCGAGGCGTAGGATACCTCACCCGAATGAAGCACAGGGGCGCCCTCGGCCTTGGCCTGGGCGATGGACAGCACCGGCTCCAGGATCTCGTATTCGACCTTGATTTTTTTAAGCGCCTTTTCGGCAATTTCCGGGCTTTCGGCCAGAACCGCAGCTACCCTGTCGCCTACATGCCGCACCTTGCGGGGGAACATCGGCTGATCGTAAGGCGAAGGTTCTGGGAAGCCCTGCCCGGCGCTTGTATAAAGAGTGCGAGGCGTATTGAGATGGCTGACGACCGCCACGACACCGGGCAGGGCTTCAGCCTCCGAAGTATCGATCGACTTTATCCAGCCGTGGGCTATAGGGCTGCCCAGGACCTTGAGCCAGCAAGTCTCCCGGGACAGCCTGTCCTCCACAAAGGCCCGCTCGCCCTGGACGAGCATCTGGGCGTCCACCTTCTCCCTGTCCTTGCCCACATGGCGCAGTTCCGGCCTGAACTCCTCCCCCGTGGGTGCCTTGTAGCCGGGGTCGGCGAGCCTGGCCGATGCCAGGTGGACCGCCTCGAAAAACTGCTTATAGCCCGTGCAGCGGCAGAGGGTGCCCGAGAGGGCATCGGCTATCTGGTCATCCGAGGGCGTGGCAGACCTGGCAAGGAGTTCCCGTACCGCTAGGACCACCGCCGGGGTGCAGTAGCCGCACTGCACACAGGATGCGTCGATAAGGGCACGCTGAATAGTCCTTAAGACCGGATCCTTGTTGAAGTATTCGACGCTTATGATTTTTCTACCCTGAGCTTCCAGGGCGAGAATCATGCAGGAATTGACCAGACGGCCATCCATCAGCACCGCGCAGAGTCCGCAAGAGCCTTCGCCGTCGCAGCCTTCCCTGAGGGAGACGAGGCCGGCGCGGCCCAGTGCCGATTTAAGGCTTTCGCCGGGTGAGCAATCCAGCCGCAAAGGCCTATCGTTGAGCATAAAAGAGACTGTCATGGGCGCTGCTCCTTAAGAGAAACCAGGACATCGGCCAGAAGCACCGCGGCGCGGCGGCGCTTGAAGGCTGCGCTTCCCCGCAGATCGCCGATGGGCGAGAAAAAGGCTTCAGCCAGGCCTTCGATTTCCGCCTTGGAGGGCAGGGGCTTTCCCTCCAGCGCTTGCTCTATGGCCGGATAGCGCCGGACATGGGAGGAAAGCCCGCCCAAGGCTATCCGCAGATTGTCCAGCCTGCCGGCACCCATGTCAGCCCGAACGGCGCAGCCGATAAGGGCCAGGTCGCAGGCGCTGCGGGAATACTTGCCGTAGGCGAACCTGCGTCCTTCCGGTACGGCGAATTCCACGGCGGTTATGATGCCTTTAGGGTCTTCCCTCCAGCGCTCCGCCGGGATGGGGTCAGACCCCGCCCGGTGATAGACTGCCTCGGCAGCCAGGAAAAAGGGCAAGAGGCTGGAACAGGAGCGGTCGGCGCCGATATTGCCACCCAGGGTAGCCCGGTTTCTCACGTTCCGGTTGGCCATACCCAGGGCGGCCTGGCGCAGGGCTTGGGGAACTAGGTCGGAGTCGGCCAGGTCCTGAAAGCAAAGCCCTGCGCCGATCCTTATGCCGCCGCCGCTGCGTTCGATGCCTCGGGGCAGCAGCGCGGAGACAGCGATTGCCGTAATAGGCGTATCCCTGAACTGAGGGCTCAAGAGATAGCTGCCCCCGGCCAGGAGCCGGGCACCTTTTTCTCTCCCGAGGAGCTCCAGGGCTTCCTCCAAGGTCTCAGGTCTGTAATACGCTTCTACCATCGTTCCTTCCTTGGCCTCGGCGCAAAATCGGCGCCGCAGTTTTATGCTTACCCTTATTAAACAATCCCCGCCTTGGCATAGAGCCTTTGCGCCGCCTTTTCCGCATTGACCCGTATCTCTTCCTCATCCGCCATCGCTAGCCGACCGGATCGCACGACAGGCTTTCCATTGACTATCAGATGATCGACCTTGTGGTCGCAGCCGGCGAAGAGAAGAGCCGCCACTGGGTCCGACTGGGCGCCGGTGTATTCCAGCTTCATGACATCGAAGAGCGCCAGGTCGGCCAGGGCTCCCGGCTCGATACTGCCGGCATCCTCGAAGCCCAGCATGGAAGCCCCGCCCCGGGTCGCGAGTCCTAAGACTTCCCGGGCCGAGATTCCCGCCGATCCGTAGCGTACCCTCTGAAGAAGGAGGGCCTGACGAGCCTCTCCCAGCATGTCCGAAGAATCGTTGGAAGCCGATCCGTCCACCGCCAGGCTTACCTTGATGCCGCGGTCCAGCATTTCCCTTACCCGGCAAATGCCCGAGCCGAGCCTCATGTTGGAAGAGGGACAGTGGGAAATCCCCGTC
>JAVEYV010000289.1:0-3525 GCA_034003305.1 Spirochaetia bacterium
GGCCAGAAAGCCAGCAATGCCCGCCTATGTCCCATCAATCGAAAAGGCAGAGCCGAAGCTCTGCCTAATCAGGATGTCAAAACAAATAATTAGCTTATTTTTTGACAGCGTCTTTGAGTTTTTTGCCAGCTTTGAAAACAGGAACTTTACGTGCCGGAATTTTCAAAGGAGCTTTGGTTTTGGGATTGATGCCTTTACGAGCCTTGCGGTGTGCAACGCTGAAGGAGCCAAAACCAACCAAGGAAACCTTTCCGCCTTTCTTGAGGGTCATGGTGATGCCTTCAAGTACGGCAGCGAGAGCCAGACCAGCAGCCTTTTGGGTAATGCCGGTGTCGGACGCGATCTTTTTTACTAATTCATCTCTGCTCATTTTACCTCCTGTTGTAGTTTCGATAAGCGTTCGAGATATTCGGTTTCTATTAAAACGCGGGCTTAGATATTCTGTCAACCAAAAAATCACCATTTCTAGGTCTTTTTTGCATTTCGTTAGCTGTACAGTGGACACAGATAGCTGGCAACTATATGTATATCATGTATATAGTGGATGTAGTTATTTTTACACTTATCAATAGCAATTCCTTAGCGATGTGGCATCTATCCCTTTTTTCAGTTGACAAATTAGCAGCCCCATACAGCGTGTGAACAGAATAAAATCTGGAGGATTTAATGCTGAAAGGAAGATATTTTGCCCTCGTAGCTCTACTGGTTCTCGTAGCCCTTAGCGCTTGCTCCTCAAACAAGCAGGTTGTCGAAGAACAGGTGATTGAACCCGTACGTAACCCTTTAGCCCTGGCCCGTGAAGCTGCCACTGAGGGAGCGGACATGTATCAGGATAAGATGTATGACGCTGCCATCGTAGCTTTCCAAAACGCCTGGGATCTTTTCAACGAAGCTGCCCCCACAGCCACTGAAGCAGATTCTGTGGCTTACAACATGGAAATCATGAAGATGAACATCGCCAAGAGTCATGCCGATCTGGCATACGATCACATGGACATAACCCTCTATGATGATGCCTTAACGAGTTATCAAAGCGCTCTGGATATATACAAAAACCACACTCCCGTCGTTATCACACAGGAAGATTTGGATCGTGACATCTTGAGTACCTACAACAATATGGCCATCGTAACGCAGAAAGCTGGTTTGTATGAAAAAACCGTGGAATACTACGACGAAATCCTCAAGAGAGATCCTAATAATGAAGGTATCCTCAATGCCAAATTCCACGTACTAAGCGACAATCTGAAGGATGATGTACGCGCTTTTGAAGTCTTGAGCGATTACGCAGAAGTGGCAAATAGCGACGCCGCCTATCTGATGCTGGCAGAGAGCTACAACGAAAAGCGTAACTTCACTGCGGCAGAAGCTGCCTATATGAAAGCTCTGGCCCTTCGCGAAGACGCTGATATGTATGCCCGCTTGGGTAACTTCTACCGTTCCAGCAATCAGTGGAGCAAAGCAAATACCTATCTGGAAAAGCTCGCCGCCACCAATCCTGACGAGCAAACCTTGTCCCTTGTTTACAAGCAGATCGGCCAAAACTACCAGCAATTGGGAAATTCTGCCAAGATGGCTGAGTATCTGGAGAAATCCGTTAACATCGATCGTGATCCCAATACTGCCCTCATCCTGGCCAGTCATTACAACGGAGCCAAAAACTGGGGTAAGGTAATCACCTATAGCACGATGGTGCTGAACTCTCAGGCAAATAACGCCGCTGCCCGGATGTTGCGCGGCGTAGCATATCTGCAGCAGAAGAATTATCCATCTGCCCGTGCCGATTTGGAGCGCATCCAAAACGACAGTACTTACGGCGCTCAGGTTCAGGGCATCCTGAAGAGCCTCCCCAAATAGATTTGACGTTATAGACTGGCGGGCAGTAACACTGTCCGCCTGTTTTTTACCAAGTATGGATTACAAGAAAATAAAGTCTGACGGTTCGATCAAGGCGATCTATCGTTTCAACGAGGTTCAGAAGCTTGCGCGCCCCTTGTTGGGGACAAATGTTCCCGCCGGATTCCCCTCCCCCGCACAGGATTACATTGAGGGTTTACTGGATCTGAATGAGCACCTTGTCCGTCATCCATCTGCCACCTTTTTTATGCGGGCGGACGGCTATTCGATGAAGAATGCCGGGATAATCCCGGGGGATCTGTTAATCGTGGACAGGGCACTGGAGGCCACTTCCAATAACATCATAGTGGCCATCGTGGATGGAGAGTTTACCCTGAAGCGATTGAAGATTGTGCAGGGACACTACTTTCTGATCCCTGAAAATGAGGAGTTTGACCCCATTCCCATCGATGAAGATGTCGATTTCGTAATCTGGGGAGTAGTTACATACGTAATCCATTCGTTGTAATGCCGATGCTTGTCTGGCTGGTCCTGTTGCTATTCCCCATGGCATTAGGGGCTGAATCCAGCGGGTATGTGATAGATGAAACGATCCTCCTAAACAGCCGCCAGCATGACTACAAGCTGATCCACTCCGGTATCATCAACCGCAGTGAAAGTGTTCGAACTGACAGCTTGAGTTTGCTCCCCAATCGTGACTATACAATTGATTACAAGTCAGGCTACCTGCATCTGAAACACCTTCCCGAAACAGGGATAATCAGCATCAGTTACCTGATCATCCCACCCGAGATCACGAAGCCGGTGTTTACCTACGAAAGCTTCGTGTTTAGCGATAGCAGCAAGGTGGTGAGCCCCAGGGAAAACATTTTTACCGGGAGTTCTCGCCTTCAGATCACAGGAAGCAAGACCTTCGCGCTCAGTTTTTCGGAGAGCGGGGAAACCGATCTTCTACAGTCGTTATATGTGAATCTGGGTGGAGAACTGAGCAAGGATGTACAGATCGAAGCGCGGCTCTCTGACAGCCAGAGCAAATTGAGTCCGGAGGGAGATTCCAAGGAACTCTCCAGTCTGGACCGTGTATTTATCAGGGTATATTCACCCCGTTGGCAAATTGGCATGGGAGATCTGGATCTCAGCCTGGAAGATAGTAAATACTTGGGGTACCAGACTAAGATTGAAGGTATCTCAGCTTCCTACAAAGGAGATCATGAAGCCCTGGCAGCATACAGCGCCGGCAGTGGAAAACGAGCCAATCAGACCATTGGCATTATTGATGGCAAACAGGGGCCATACTATCTATCTGCCAATTCCTACCAACGCAGCTTCATCGTGGTAGCCGGCAGCGAAGAAGTTTATCTGGACGGCGAGCGCTTGGAGCGAGGTACGGATTACTATATCGATTATGCTGAGGGCTCCATCATGTTCCGCCGCATGGTAGCCTCTGCAAACATAGTGCATGTGTATTTCCAGTACTCGGAGGAAAACTACAGTCAATCCACATACTTCGCAGGGACTAAAGTAAACTTGGGAGAGCATTTTAAAGTATCCGCCCATCTGATCCATCAACTTGATGCCAAGAATAAGCCCCTGCTCTTTGAATTTGATGAAAGCGATCTGGACAGCCTCAACGCGGCCGGAGATAATGATGTGTACAGCTCCGGGATC
>JAVEYV010000290.1:0-3524 GCA_034003305.1 Spirochaetia bacterium
TCGAGCCTTGGAGTATGACAACAGGGCAGATCTCGGGCACGATAGGGGCGTCGTCCGCATATTCTATCTCCGTCCCTCTTTTCAAGGGCACCGACGCCTCGATGTCGAGGAGTTCTTTCGAACCACGCTCTAAAAGGCCCAAAAGCTCTTTGCCTCGCCTCGTGCATTCGGCGAACCCTCTCAAAGCCTTTTTCCAATCACTTTTCGATTTTGTCGCGACTCCAATCGATGAATACCAGCGCGCTTTTGAGCATTCCAACATAAGAGCATTGAATTCGCCCAAGCGTCGCGCGTAGAGAGGATCGTCGTGGCCCAGCTTCGCGAGCTCAAGATTCACCCGGCCGAGCATCAACTTTACGGTGCTGAATTTTTCGAAAGCTCTCAGATAGCTCAGGTTTTTCAACATCCATTGGGTACGGCTGGTGGGAGGACCTACGCTCTGCCCCGAAAGAGTAGGGGATCTAGAACTGTCGCTCACTTTCTTATTCATATTCTATCACTCCTCTTCTTATCGACTATTTATGTAGTATAGTGCAGATTTTACTACATAATATTTGTAGCCCCCATAGAATGTCAATATATTATGAAGTAAAAACTTGAAATAATTCATAATCCTGAGTACTATTGCTGCGAGGTAGCCATTATGAATGGTTTTGAGAAGCGCAGAGAGAGAAAAAAAAAGGATATACTCGATTCGGCGGGTGTGCTTTTTTTTAAGAAGGGTTTTAAAGACACGAGTGTGGAGGAGATCTCCGCTCTTGCAGCGGTGTCTCCAGTGAGCGTCTACAATTTCTTCGGGACGAAGGCGAATCTGTACGTGAAAACAATAGAGGCTGCTTTTAACGCCGCGATGGACGCGTACGAGAAGATACTGGAGAGCGAAAACAACTTTCAAGAAAAATTGCTCGCTTTCCTGCGCTACAAAGTCACATCCAGGACGAATATGAGCCCGGACTACTTCACCTCAGCGGATATCTCTAATCCCGCTGTACGCTCTGTCCTCGAGAAGATGAAAGAAAAAAGAGTGATTCCCTTCTTCCGTAGATTGGTCGATGAGGGCAAGAAAGAAGGGGCCATAGACGGCGCGATAACAGAGAGCTCCGTGATTCTCTATCTCAATATTGTGTCCGCAGGCCTGTCTGATCTGCGAATAGCAGAAGCGTTTTCACGCGACGAGAGCCTGTCCTTGGGGATCGGGAAACTATTGCTTTTCGGCTTCTGCGGAGCCCCGGAATCCTGCAGCGGCAGTGATAAATCCCGGGAGCTAGCAGGAACAACTAACCCGGAGTGAGCTCGGGCGATTGGGGATAGGTCAGCCGGTCTTTAGCCCCGCAGTCGGCTGCCTCGACAGCTCTGCAAGGGAGGGCCCTGGCGGGCGTTGGGCGCGCCCGGTTTCACGAGACAGCGGGGGCCTGTTCCAATCAAATCAGCCCTGCCCGCAGCGGTCAGCGCTTCGCGGACCAGGTCGGCGTTCGCCGGCGCCGTATACTGGAGCAGAGCCCGCTGCATGGCTCGCTCGCGGGCTCCCTTGGCTGCGTAGACAGGCTTGCCGTCCAGCGGGTTAGCCTCGCACCAGTACATGGCGGTGGCTAAGGTTCCCGGTGTGGGATAGAAGTCCTGGGCCTGGTCAGGCACGAAGCCCGTGTCCCGCAGATATTCGGCCAGTTCGATCGCCTCGGGCAAACCCGATCCAGGATGGGCGGAGATAAAATACGGTACCAGATACTGTTTCAAGCCCATTTCTCGGTTCAGCGTCGCATAACGCGCGGCAAAGGTATCGTAGCTCTGTTTTGACGGCTTGCCCATGAGGGCGAGCACCTTGTCCGAAACGTGTTCCGGCGCAACCTTGAGCTGACCCGATATGTGATGCTCCACCAGTTCCCGCAGGAAATCCTCATTCGAATCCCGCATGACATAGTCGAATCGCACACCCGAGCGGACAAAGACCTTTTTTACGCCCTGAAGTGAACGCAGTTCCCGCAGAAGCCTCACATATTCCCTGTGATCAGGCTCAAGGTTCGGGCAGGGTTCCGGCGAAAGGCAGCGCCTGTCCAGACAGGCTCCCTTGGTTTCCATCTTCTTACATGCTGAGTGCCTGAAATTGGCCGTCGGCCCTCCCACGTCGTGGATATAGCCCTTGAAATCGCCTAACTTAGTCAATAACTTTGCTTCTCCAACAATAGCTTCAACGCTGCGGGAGTTGATCTGCCGGCCTTGATGAAAGGTCAGGGCGCAGAACGAGCAGGCGCCGAAGCAACCCCGGGAGCTGAGCAGGGAAAACTTCACCTCGGCCAAGGCGGGCACGCCTTTCCATTTTTGGTACATCGGGTGGGCTTCCCGTAGGTAGGGCAGGGCATAGACTGCGTCAAGCTCTTCTCTGTCCAGCGGAAAGGCGGGCGGCTCCTGAACAACGACCCTGTCGCCATAGGGTTCGACAAGCCGCTTTGCTGAAAAAGGATCGGTGTTCTTGTACTGAAGGGCAAACGATGCTTGAAACTTAAGTTTGGATTGAGGATCCGTCCCGGCGAGTGAATCGAAATCGGGCAGCAGCAAGGAGTCATGAAATTTCGCTGCCAAGGCATCGCGCGATATCGACCCGACGTGTCTGGCCCAGGCCGTTCCTCGTATGCCCGCAAGGTCGAGCTCTGGGGCAGCGGTGGTCTGTAGCGCACCGGTCGGAAGCACCGCTTCTCGCTGTTCCGCCTCCGGCGCCGTGGCGCCTTTATCGCCTGCTCCCAGGCGGCGCAGAATTTCCACGATCTGCCGTTCGCCCATGCCGTAGACTAGGATATCGGCCTTGGAGTCCAGCAGGATGGATTTGCGGACCTTGTCCGCCCAGTAGTCGTAGTGCGCCAGCCGCCTGAGACTGGCCTCGATGCCCCCGATCACTATCCTCACGCCCTTGTACGCCTGTCTGCACATCGTCGCGTAGTGGATCACCGCTCGATCGGGCCTGGCGTTCGCGCGGCCGCGAACGCCAGGCCCGATGCTCCCGTCGGCACGCATGCACAGGGCGCGGTTTCCGCCCGGGGCGTATTCATCCTCGGAGCGCGGCTTTTTGTTGGCTGTGTAGGAAGAAACCATGGAATCCACGGCGCCGGCGCTGACAAGATAAGCCAGCCGCGGCCTGCCGAAAAGCCTGAATGCTTCCACATCATCGGGATCGGGTCTGGAGAGCAGTGCCACGCTGTAGCCTTCGGCCTCGAGAACCCGCCCGATTATGGCGGCTCCGAAGGAAGAATGATCCACATAGGCGTCGCCTGTTACAATGATTGCGTCGAGTTCGCCGGGGGCTAGTCCAGCCTTTTTGAGATCAGCGGGGGCAGCGATAAGAAATGCCATTGAGCCTAATCATATACCACGAGGGCAGCATGCGCTAAGGGCTGTAAGGCAGATAAAGTTCCTCGAACCTTGTTGGTAAAGAGGTCGTCCAGGATACCTGGGCGACCTCTTTCTTTTCTTTTTACTATTACATGTCTTTACATCAGCGCATACCCAGGAAGATAATCCCGCTTCCTCGATAA
>JAVEYV010000291.1:0-3510 GCA_034003305.1 Spirochaetia bacterium
ATTCCCGACGGCCTTCTTGAGTCCGCCGGATGCCGAATTGCCTTTTTCTTTATCAAGCCGATCTTTGGATACCGCAACGTGGTGATCCTGATAAAATGTGGAGGATTCTGATTCACTATCTTTCGACGGGTGTTTTAAAGGATTTATGCTTTTACAGAAGACAAAACCGACGCTATTATGAGATTGTCAGGATAGGGCGATAAAATATTCGGATCTGTTCAAGGCTGATCAGTCAATAAGGAAGACCTAGCGTATGCGATTCCGAAAGGATTCTTTTTTCGGAAAGCTCCTCACAGCATTCTTCTTTGGGGGTTTCATACCGTTTCTTCTCCTCGCTTTTCTTTTTATCATTATCACGCGAGGTGTAATAGAAAAAACCTATAGTAAGCGCGCCTCCGAGGCGGTTGCACTTTCAGCCTCTGTACTAGAAACCTTGCTCACCGAAACGGTTAATTATGCAAAACAACTTGCTGTCGAAAAAGCCGTCATCGCCTATTGCGATGGAACTTCCCGAAGCGCATCGGTCATCTCTGATGTCATCCGACTTATTGGCACAATCCCCAATAATAGTGGGTTAACACCTTATGTAATCCCCCTGGATGGAGAGCCGCTGCTATCCCGGTCGACTCCGCCCAATGAATATCGAATTGCAAGTCATGGTGGCTGGGGTATCTTAGGCACGCTTGCCCGAAGTGCCCAGACAGAATGGATCGTATTCGCCCAACCCCACCCCTATTCCGGGATATCATCTTCAGTAGCTATCGGGACCCATATACATGGGGAAGACGGCCTTGCCGGCTATCTTATTGTTGATGTAAACCGAAAGCTAATTGAAGAGAAGATTGGCCAGACAGTGAAGTCCGGAGGGGCCTTAACAGAACTGGTTTTTTTCGATAAAACCGGATGCATCATTTACGATATGGCCGATCTGCGCCAAGAAGCTTCATTTTATGATCCTGATTCAATTCAGAAAAAACTCTATTTTTTTCACGGCGCGCCTGTGACCATGGGCATTGAAGCCTGGGGATTTTTCCCAAAAAAGGTGATTCAAGAGTTCATCCAAAGAATAGTCACAGCAGCCTTGGCTATTGCATCAGCGAGCGCAGTAATTTTTTTCATCGTCGCTGTCAGCATGGCCAAGGCAACCTCCCGCCCAATTCATCTTCTAACGCAGACCATGCAGAACGTCTCGGACGGCAGGCTGGATGTTTCCTGCCCAGAAATCGCTAAAGCGAAGGATGGGGATGAGGTCGCCGCTTTAATAAAGCACTTCAATCAAATGATCAGCCGTGTTAATGGCCTCATGCAGAACAAGGTCGAGCAGGAGCGCAATCTGCGCTATGCCGAGTTGAAGGCACTCCAAGCGCAGATAAATCCGCATTTTATCTATAACACATTGAATTCAATACGATCGGTGGCCCGGCTCAAGGGTGATCAGGAACTTGCATTCATATCCACAAGCCTGGCCCGCATCCTGCGTGAAGGATCTTCTTCCAGATCCGATTTCTGCACCTTAAAGCATAGCCTGGAGCTTGCCAAGGATTTCTTCACTATTGAAGATTGGCGCTGGCCGGGACGTTTCCATTTGACTGAAGACATCGATCCTTCTCTGTTCAATGCCCAAGTACCGCGACTAATCGTTCAACCGATAATCGAGAATGCCCTGACCCATGGCTTAGAGAATAAGCCTGGGCCAGGATGCTTATCCATACACGCGACTAAGCAGGGGGAAGATCTTATAATTAAAATCGACGATGACGGCATTGGCATAGATACAGGAAAACTAGAAGAAATTCGCGATAATTTTAAAAAAACCGAATACAAAGCGGTCGATCTATCCAGCAGTATTTATCAAAAAGATTCGAGCGGATTAAGATTCTTCAATGAGTCTTCAGGGAGCGGCATAGGCCTGTTGAATACCCATCGCAGACTCCGCCTTATCTATGGGGAGAGATACGGCCTTACAGTCTCCTCCCTACCAGGCAGCGGAACGACAGTGATCATAAGGCTTCCATTTAAAGATACCGGAGGCGACGCGTGTTAAAAGTCCTTGTTGTTGAAGACGAGCCTGCCGCGAGAAAGGAATTGGTACTGCTAACGCCCTGGGACGAACTCGGAATGGTCTGCGTCGGAGAAGCGGCTGATGGAGAACAGGCGCTTGAAAAGATAAGGAGTACTTCACCCGATATCGTTATCACCGATATCCGCATGCCAGGAATGGATGGATTGTCATTGATAGAAGCGTTGTGCGATTTAGCCACATCGGCAGAAAAGGATCTTCCAGAGATAATAATACTGTCAGGTTACTCGGAATTTGAATATGCCCGGCGAGCAATGCGTTTTGGCGTAGATGAGTATCTTCTCAAGCCCATAGAGGATGAGGCGCTTGGAGCTGCCTTGCTAAGAAAAGCAACCAAGATTCACGCTCGATCTCCTCAGCACCAAGCAGAAAAACGATTTTTTAACAAAGACGAACTGCAGCACCTTGATAACGAGAGTTCGACATTTGTCGATACTGCGATCGATATTATTGGGAGGCGCTATATTCAAGGCGTATCCATCGAAGAGGTAGCAACAGAGCTTGGAGTATCATCCGGGCATCTTAGCAGAATTTTCAAGCGTGAAACCGGTTTTACTTTTGTAGACTACCTGATGCATGTGCGCATTAAGCATGCTATGGAACTGCTGCACGATCCCGGTGTAAAAATATATGAAGTCGCGGATCTCGTAGGGTATGAAGATCCACGATACTTCGCCCAGGTTTTTAAGAAAATTGTCGGCGTTAATCCCCGGGAGTTCAAGGACGGGACTTTTGGTATTCCTGCGACCACCGCGAAAGGATTTGATTTCTCCGCTCAGCCGAATCTGCAATCGGATACTGTATAATATTCAATTCTGAAAGACTGGGCGTATAGCTCGGCACATCATTCCTAACGCTTCTTCTGAACCACTTTGTCATAAGAACTGACTGGACATCCCGTCCTAACACAAAATCAATAAAACGTTTCGCTTCTGCGGCATGCGGGGCGTCCTTAAGGAGTGCGATTCCATCAGGTACCGCACTTGTCCCTTCGACAGGGTAGCGATAGCCGACATTCTTTCCTGCAGTAATCAGGGAGAGCACGGAATTTTCAAACGTTACCCCTGCAAAGTATTCGCCTTCCGATACGGCGTTATATACCGTCGTTGAGCTCGAAACAAGTCCGCCGTGACCCAGTTGTTCCATAAGGCTGCGAACAAAAGGCCAATTTTCCGCTCCACCCTCGGCAGACTCTGCCATGGTGTGGAGCATCGTAACCAGAATTGTAAAACCAGATCCTGCGATTTCCGGATTGGCTAGAATCAGATGGTCTTTAAAATACGGATTGAGCAAGCTCGTCCAATTATCGGGGATCAAGGATTCCGAGACAAGTTTTGTATTATAGATGATTACAATCGGCAGAACTGAAAATGGAGACCAGAGCCTGTGGGAGGCGAGATAAGCGCTTTCGATAGAAGACTGCTCCGCGC
>JAVEYV010000292.1:0-3508 GCA_034003305.1 Spirochaetia bacterium
GGCCATGACAATGCCAGGCAGCCATAGCGCCTCATCCTTTCCAAGGTAGCCGAGCAGGGTTTTTTCGTCGAATCCCTCGATAGGGCAGGAGTCCAGCCCTATCGCTGCTGCTCCGATCATCATGAAGGAGGCGGCAATATAGCTCTGAGCCCTGGCCCAGTGCTCTGTCCTGCCGACGGATTCCAAAAATTCCCGGTAAGGCTGGTAGTCGGGCTTGAAAACCTGGTATCCGCCGGGGAAGCGTCCAGATCTTGCCTTGATAAATTCCGAGCAAGGCTGGAAGCAATTTCCCTTCCGCACCAGTACGGCTATGGCAAAGGCTGCACTGGAGACGGCTTCCTGGCCGAAGCAGATTTCACCTAAAGATTTTATTCTATCCTTGCCCAAAAAAACCGCAAAGCGCCAGGGCTCGAGGCCGAAGGAGGAGGGCGCCAATCTTCCGCACTCCAGGATGTATGAAATAGTTTCCTTTTCCGGCGAATAATTAGAAGAAAACCGCTTGCAGGCATATCTGCGTTCCAGAACCGCGAGGAATTCCCTGGCTTTCGCCTTTGCCGACTCATCCATACAGGTAAACTCAGGCCAGATCGAGGGCGATGTCGAACATCGAATTAAGGGAAGTCTGGCGCTCTTCGGGCGTCATCTCCTTGCGCGTGATATTGGAATCCGAGCAGGTGAGGAGGGTAAGTGCCTTTTTGCGCAGGTAGGCGGCGTTGCAGTATAGGGCGAAGCATTCCATGTCGGTGGCTCCGCAGCCCATGGAAGCCCAACGCTCCCAGCCTTCCTCATCGGGCAGGGCCGAGTAGAGTGAAAAAACGTCGGAGGAGAAGATGCCGCCAACCCAATGTTTGACCTTTCGAGCCCGGGCAGCGGATACGGCTTTTTCAAGAAGCGGATAGTTCGCGCAGGGAGAGTAGCTTCCATTCAGCCTGTACTGGTGGGCGTAGTTGGAATCGGTGGAGGCAGTCATGGCGATGACCAGGTCGCCCACATCGATATCGGCGATCATGCCTCCGCAGGTGCCGATCCGCACAATGGCTTCAACCCCGTAAAAGGCGAAGAGTTCGAAGGAATAGATGCCCATGGAGGGGGCGCCCATTCCCGAAGCCATGACGCTTACCGGTTTGCCCTCCCAGGTGCCGGTAAAGCCGTACATGTTGCGAACACCGGTAACCTGCTGTACATCCTTAAGCCTTGTTTCGGCAACATACTTCGCCCTCAGCGG
Organism: Spirochaetia bacterium; assembly: GCA_034003305.1. Lineage (GTDB taxonomy): Bacteria > Spirochaetota > Spirochaetia > Treponematales > Rectinemataceae > UBA2256. Next base: position 1,226 of record JAVEYV010000292.1, read on the forward strand.
ATCGCCGGGCATAAGCACGAAGGGGGCTATCTGACCCTTTTTTGCCTGGTTATGAGGGGTGCCTGAGGAAAAGTGCCCAAGATGCCTTTTTTTTTGAGTTGTCTCGTCCACAACAGTCTCCTTATCAATGGTCGCCACGTTAAAAAAATTGCCGGTCAGAGTAATAAAATCAATTGCCGCCCCGTTCGTAGGGCTGTCCGGAAGCCCGGGGAGCGTAATCTCTTCCTGAGAACAGTACAAGGGTAACCAGGGTTATTATATAGGGGAGGATGCTGAAAAATTCCGAGGGAAGAAAGCGAAGGCCTTCGATGTTCACCATGTAGATGGCCAGGGCTACGGCCGTGCCGAAGAGCAGGGAGGCGCCCGCCACTCCCTTGGGAAGCCAGCGGCCGAAGGATACCGCCGCGAGGGCGATAAAGCCAGCGCCGTTGATGGTATTGACCGTGTATTGAATCGTCTGGGTGAGCACAAGGCAGGATCCTGCAACACCGGCCAGGAATCCCGAGGCCAGAACGGCGATATAGCGCATTTTGCGCACATCGATCCCTGCAGATGCCGCGGCTTGGGGGTGTTCACCGCAGGCTCGAAGCCTTAAGCCGAAGGGCCGCCGGTAGAGCAGGTACCAGGAGAGAATCACTATGCCCAGGGCGATCCAGGCCGTGGGATAGATCCCCGCGAATCCGGGCATCATGCCGAGCTTAAAGGGCTGGGTTCTCTCCATCTTGAAGATTATCTGGGCGAGAAAGATAGTCCCTCCCGTGGCCAGGAGGTTTATTCCCGTCCCGGATATCACCTGGTTGGCGTTCAGCGAGATGGAGGCGTAAGCGTGTATGATCGATACCACGAGGCCAGCTACGCCCCCTGCGATGATGGCGATCCATACCGACATGGGCGTTGAGGATTCGATAAGCACGTGAACGGTCGCCGCGGTGAAGGCTCCTATGCCCATAAGTCCTTCCAGCGCGATGTTGACTACCCCTGCCTTCTCGCAGATCATCCCTCCCACAGCGGAGATGAGGATGGGCGAGACGATCATGAGGATCGAGGGGATCATTCGGATAAGGTCATTCATCGATTCGCTCCTTCAGCAGCGCCGCTCGCCGCTTGGCCCGCTTATCGAGCAGAATCCTGAAGGCCGCCCGGAGAGAAATAAATATGACCACGAGGCCCGATATGATCCAGGTTACTTCCTTGGGTATCTGCCGGGATTGCATGAGCGGCTGAGCCGAGGCGAGCATGCCGAAAAGAAGGCCCGCGATCATGGTGCCTCCGGCCGTGCTGTTGCCCACGAGGGCTACGGCTATTCCGTTGAATCCGTAGTTGTCGTTTCCGCCCAGAACCCTTCCGTAACTGAAGGAACCCAGGGCCACGACGGCGCCGGCAAGGCCCGCAAAGGCACCGGCGATGATCATCGACGAGGTGATGCCCTTGGTAACGTTTATGCCGGCATAGCGCGCCGCGTCCTTGTTGAGCCCCGTAGCCCTGAGTTCGAATCCGAGCCGGGTTTTTTCGATGATAAACCAGAAGGCCAGACAGGAGAGCAGGGCGACAAAGAGCCCCAGGTTGAGCCGGGAACCGTTGGTGAGCTGGCTAATCAGGGGATTGCTGAGCCTGGCAGTGGCGGGAAAGCTGGGGGTTCTGTAGGTGTTGGTGCCCGGAATGAGCATGGTAAGCCAGCGGGACGCAAAAAAGGCGACATAGTTCATCATTATCGTGGCGACTACCTCGGAGACCGAGAATTTTGCCTTGAGCCAGCCCACGATTCCGCCCCATAGACCGCCAGCCAGGGCCGCGGCCACAAGGGCGAGCAGCCAATGGAGCCCTGTGATCTGGGGTCCGAAAAGCGCCACGAACTGAGCCGCGGTAAGGCCCGCGACATACTGCCCCTCGGCGCCTATATTGAAAAGCCCGGTACGGGCAGCAAAGGCCATGGACAGTCCGCAGAGAATCAGGGGGAGGCTTGCGTTGAGCCATTCTCCCACATAGCGGATATTCCAGGTACCCCTGGTTACATCCAGGCCTGTGAGGGTCTGAAGCATGGCGCTGTACATACCGGCGGGATTCCGGCCTACAGAGACGACCAGAAGGGTGCCGCAGAGAAAACCCAGGAGCACTACGCTGATGGATACCGCCTTGTCAGAGGATAACAGGCGGTCAAGAAGGCCTTTGTTCAAGCTGGGCTGCCTCATTTTGCCTCCGTTTCGGCGTTTGCTTTGGATCGGAAGCCTGCCATCATGGCGCCGATATCCCTTTCCTTCGCGTCTTTCGCGTCGACGATTCCAA
>JAVEYV010000293.1:0-3498 GCA_034003305.1 Spirochaetia bacterium
CAGCCGACTGCCGGAGCGTCGTCGGCTGCCCGCCTTAAAATCATAAATAGGCAATTCCACGTCCTGCCCGTCAAAAAGCCTCAATAAGAGCTCGTTGAGATAGGCGACGTCCAGGGCTTGCAGGGATTCGAAGTCAGGTTTTCCCTCCTCATCCAAAGGAGTCCTGTCGCGGTCGATAAAGAAATTGTCCAGCTCTATGGGTATGGGTTCCAAGCCGAGCACCTTCAATTGTACCGCCAGTTTTTTTGAGCTGGTTGTCTTGCCCGAGCTGGATGGGCCGGCAAGAAGAATTACCTTGATTTTCTGGCTGTTCTTGGCTACCGCCTCGGCCATAGCGGCAATTTTTTTGTTTTGGAGCGCCTCAGCCACCATGATATAGTCCTTGATGCCTCCGGTGGCGTAGAGTCGGTTAAGCCTGCCGACAGAACCGATTCCCAGGACCCGGCCTCTTTCCTTGTATTCCTCGGATATCTGATACAGGATAGGCACGTCCTCGAAGGGATCAAGGCGGTCGGGAGTGTCTTTGTGGGGATACCGCAAGAGCATGCCGCCGTGGTAGGGAATGAGTTCCCAGACGGATAAGAGATCAGTGGAGCTTACCAGGGTATGGATATGGAGATCCCTGAATCCAGCGCATTCGTTCAGGGCAATCTGGGGGTCGTTGAGGTTTTCGACCAATGCAAGGGTATCCAGCTGATAATTCTTCTTAAAGTACTCGCAGGCTGCTTCCCAGGGCCAGTTTTCCGGCAATATGGGAATTTTTTCCTCCGTTAGCTTTCGCATGCGCTCGCTCAGCGCCGCCACTTCCGCCTCGCTCAAGGCTTGTTCGTCCGCGTAGTAGTGATAGAACCCTGCACCGATAGCCATGCCGGCGATCAGTCTCCGCTGGGGAAAGAGCTGGCGGGAAGCAATAGCAAGAAGAAAGCAGAGTGATCTGCGGTATACAAGGGCTCCTGTGGCCGAATTGGCGAGAACAGGGCTGACCTTGCAGTCGTGTGTAAGGAGCGTATCCAGACCCTTGATCTCGTTATTCACCAGGGCGGCCACCATGGGATGCGCAAGACTTCCTGCCTTGGCTAGAACATCCTTGACCCTCACCCCGGAAGGATACGCGAGCCTTTCTCCCGATTCGTAGTGTACGGTGATCTGTGTCATTCTGCTGGACCTCTCGTGTTTGACGATTTGAACCGCTAAAGAGTACAATAAACAATAGCGCAGCACTAGAGAGAAGCGAAAAAGACAATTTTTCCCCGATCCTCGGATTCTCGGCCTGAATACGCCGCAAATCCTTTTCTTTGCTTCAGCTCCAGGGCTTTACAACCGAAGTATTTTCACTATCGAATACGGTAGGCGGCAGAAAGGAGACATCATGAATCGCGAAATACCCGTCAGAAGCCAGGTAATGCCTGAAGACCGCTGGAACCTCACAGCGCTTTTCAGCTCTGATCTTGCATGGGAAGAAGGGCTCGAGGAGTTAGTCAGCCTTCAGGCCGCCATCGGCAAAGCCAAGGAAGGCTTTGCCGACTCCAAGCAAAGCTTCCTCTCCCTCCTCGGCTTCTACGAGTCCTATTCCATCCTGGACGAACGCTTGGCCTACTACGCCGACTTGAGGACCACCGAGGACGAGGGTGACAACCAGGCCAGGGGGCGCCTGTCTCGCTACATCGGCGCCGCCACGGCAGGGCAGGCCGCCTGGTCCTGGCTCGTCCCCGCCATCCAGGCACTGCCCGAAGCCTTCGTGGCATCCTGCCTCCAGGACCCCTCATTTGCGGATTACAGGGTTTTCCTCACCAAACTTCTGCGCTTCAAGCCCCACATACTCTCCGAAAAGGAAGAACGGCTCCTTGCCCTCCAGGCCGAGGCTAACAGGGTCCCCCAGGAAACCTTCGGAATTCTCACCAATGTGGATTTCGACTTTGGCAAGATCCGTACCCCCCAGGGGCCGGTGGCCCTGAGCCAGTCCAGTTTCGCCTCGCTTATCCGCAGCAAGGACAGGAACATCAGGCGCCGGACCTACATGAAACTCTATGGGGTTTACGATGCCCATAAGAACAGCCTTGCAAGCCTCTACGCGGGTTCCGTAAAGATGGACAAGTACCAGGCCCAGGTGCGCAACTACCCCAACGCCCGAGCCCAGGCCCTCTTTCCGGACAATGTGCCCGAGGCTGTGTACGATAACCTGGTGCAGACGGTGAACGACAATCTTCCCGTTCTGCACGAGTACTATGAATTGCGCATGAGGGCCCTGGGCCTGAAGGAACTCAGGCATTACGATGTCTACGTTCCCTTCGTGCCCGAGGCTACAAGCAGGCACAGTTACAAGGAAGCGGTGGACATAGTCTCCAGCGCCCTGGCTCCCCTGGGGCAGGACTATGTGTCCACACTCCGGTCCGGGCTTTTGGGCGGCTGGGTGGATCGCTACGAAAACAAGGGCAAGCGCTCGGGCGCCTTCTCCGCTGGCAGCTATAAAGGAGAACCCTACATCCTCCTCAACTACAAGGAAGATGTGCTCAGCGACGTCTTTACCATGGCCCACGAAGGCGGCCATTCCATGCACTCCTGGCACTCGGCCAGGAACAATCCCTTCCTCTGCTATAATTACAGCATTTTCGAGGCCGAAGTAGCCAGCACCTTCAACGAGCAGCTGCTTTTCAAGTACCTCTACGATAGGTCCAATTCCGAGCAGGAAAGGGCATCCCTGCTCAATACCCGTATCGATGGAATGCTGGGCACCCTTTTCAGGCAGACGATGTTCGCCGAGTTCGAAGCCCTAAGCCACACGATGCTCGAAGCCGGCGAGGCCCTCACCCTGGAAGCCCTGAGAGCCCAGTACCGCAAACTTCTGGAGAAATATTTCGGCCCCCACATGAAGCTGGAAAAAGTCTCCGATCTGGAAGGCCTCAGGATCCCCCATTTCTACAATGCCTTCTATGTCTATAAATACGCCACCGGAATCTCCGCCGCCGTCGCCCTGTCCGAGCGGCTGCTCTCGGGCGGAGAAAAGGAACGCAAGGACTATTTCGCCTTCCTCGCTTCCGGTGGGTCGCGCTTCCCCCTGGAGGCGCTCTAGGTGGCCGGCGTGGACATGGCGAACCCCCAGCCGGTGCGCGCTGCCTGCGCCGGATTCGCCTCCGACGTAAAGGCGCTTAAGGAGACACTCAAGCTGTAACCCGGTGGTATTCGCAGTTTATGAATCCATGAGCTGCAAAAAAAGGAGCAGTAACTGGTAAAAAAAAGAGTCTTCCTGTCTGTGCTCGTCTCCTTTTTCTTTTGCACAAGCCTCTACTCTGCGCCGGCGAGCGATCGCTTTCGGATTGAGGCTCTGGTGGAAACGAATACGGCCTACCTCGCGTTGAGCGCCTTATCGACCAACCCCAAGAATATTTTTCTCGTGCTGCCGGTAAAATCCCAAATACTGGTCACTAAAAACTTCAGCATAGATCCTTCTCTGCTCTTTATTTACAATAAAAACGCCACATACCAGGAAGAAAACCTCAT
>JAVEYV010000294.1:0-3495 GCA_034003305.1 Spirochaetia bacterium
TGATGAGGGCCTGGGTGCGGACGAGCTCGACTTCGGCGCTTATGCCGGCCGCTCCAAGCCCCTTGGAGCTGGCGCCAACCACGAGGACGAGGGTCTTAGCCGAAGAAGCACTCAGTGTCTCCGCCTTTACCAAAGAATCAGCGGTGTAGGGCACCTTGGCCCTATTGAGAAGTACCTTGATCATTTCGAAATCCGCGCTCTGGCCGATGGCGGTCACTAAGGCCGGTTTTTCAGCGAAGGCGGTGCTCTGCTGAGCGAAGGCCGAGGCGCCGAGCGCCGCGATAAATGCGCAGAGAAGAATAAATCGTTTCATAAAAACCCCTTGTTTTAATCATTCCGATATGTCCGATGTAAGCGTAGCCAGGCAACCTTGGAAACCATAGGGCAAGGATGAGCAATACCCGGGACACTTGCGGTGCTTTTATTATCTCTATCATTGCCTGTGCTGTCAACGTCGGCATGCCCAACGGCAGCCCCAGAATATTCATCTCGACTGGAAAATGCCCGCATGCTACTCTGTACGGCGGCAAGCGGGCCGCATGCCCTTGCGGCAAAGGAGAACAGCATGAAGCGAACGGTCTTTAGGATGTTGGACGAGGCTGCGAGAGACTGGGCCGATGATCCCTATGCCCTCAGAAAGACCGACTCAGGCTATGAGCCAACCAGTTTCGCCAAGGCCAGGGAGCGATCCAGAGCCTTTGCCGCCTGGCTTATCTCCCAGGGCTATAAAAAAGACCAGACAATGGCCATTCTGGGCGAAGGCAGTCCCGAATGGATCTGCGGCGAGTTCGGCCTTATGTGCGCCGGCCTTATTTCAGTACCGCTCTCCATCAAGCTGCTCGCCGACGAAATACCCTTCCGTCTCAATCATTCCGATGCCAAAGGCATACTGACCACCCATAATCAGCTGGAAAAGGTATTAAGCGCCCTGCAAAGCGTCGATGACAAAAGCCTGCGCATCATCTATCTGGACGAGGACCTGGACTGGGCACGGGAGACGGCGGAGAAAAAGAATATCGCCGCCGATCGGCTTAAGGGCTTTCTTCAGGCAGAAAACGAGGGCCGGGCCTTGACTGCCGACCCTGCCTCCGGCATGGACGCGAAGCTGGACGCCATATCCGAGGCCACCACCGAGGACGATGTCGTCACCATCTCCTACACCTCGGGAACCACAGGAAACCCCAAGGGCATCATGCTCACCCATCTGAACTACTGGGTAAACTGCCACGACGCCATCGAAATATTCCAGCTTCCCCCCCACTACAAAACCCTCCTAGTGCTGCCAGTGGACCATTCCTTTGCCCACACGGTGGGAATTTACACCGCGCTGGTGCGGGCCATCGCCCTGTATTTTGTCGATTCCAGGGGCGGCGGCATGGCAACCCTGCGCAACATTCCCATCAATCTCAAAGAGGCTAATCCGACCTTCCTGCTTACCGTTCCCGCCCTGTCGGGGAATTTTATGAAAAAGATTATAGCCACCATGGAAGAAAAAGGCGGCCTGCTTGAAAAGATCTTTAAAAACGGCATACAGGCGGGCGTCCGCTGGAACGGGAACGGCTTTCACAAGCCTTCCTTCGGCGTCAGGGCCGGGGCATTCTTTCCCTACTTCCTTGCCAAGGTCATTCTTTTCAACACCATCAAAAAGAAGGTGTTTGGCGATTCCATCCTGTTCTGCGTGGGAGGGGGCGCACTCCTCGATCTCAAGCAGCAGGAATTCTTCGCCGCCCTAGGCTGCCCGATCTATCAGGGCTACGGCCTCACCGAGGCAGCGCCGGTTATCGCGGCCAACGTCCCTTCAAGGCATAAATTCGGCTCTTCCGGCGTTCTTTTTCCCTCGCTTTCCTGTTCCATACACCTGGCCGACGGCAGCGAAGCGCCTGCGGGAGTCACTGGGGAGATCACCATCGTGGGCGAAAACGTCATGAAGGGCTATTACAAGAACCCCGAAGCCACCGCCGAAACCCTCAAGGACGGAAGGCTTTGGTCGGGCGACAGGGGCTTTATCGACGAAGACGGCTTCCTCTACGTTGTCGGCAGGGAAAAAGCCCTGCTGATCGCCGAGGACGGAGAAAAGTACAGCCCCGAGGAAATCGAAGAAGCCATCACCACCTCCACCGACCTCATAGACCAGATCATGGTCTGGTGCGACCACAAGAAATATTCCTGCGCCCTGGTAAGCCTGGACCAGAACAAGGTTCAGCGCTTTATCGCTAAAAACGGCATCACCAGCGCCGAGGAGCTCTGCAAGGCCCTCCAGGAAGAGTTTTTCGCCTTTAAAAAGGATCCCAAGGCCAAGAAGGTGCAGAACGCCTGGGTGCCCGGCGCCTTCCAGATACTGGCCGCCCCGTTCAGCGAAAAAGACGGCACGATCAACTCCACCATGAAGATCGTACGCTACAAGGTTTCGGAGCTGTACGAGGACAGCCTTGAGTATTCCTACACCAAGGAAGGCTCCCAGACCTTGAATCCCAGAAACCTTGCCGTGATCAAGGAATTGTTCAAACTCTCATGAGACGACCGTTTTTTTACCTCGGTTCGCGCTGAAGGCAGTTATGGAAGAGAACCTCCTAACGCTGATCAACGATGCTGCCTCGGCCTGGCCCTCGGGTCCCTATGCCCTGGGCAAGACAGACTCGGGCTGGAAAGCCTTAAGTTTCAGCCAGACCAGGGATAGGGCCAGGGCATTCGCCGCCTGGCTGCTCGATCGGGGATACTCGCCCGGACGCAAGGGAGCGATTCTTGGCGAGGGAAGTCCCGAATGGATTCAGGGTGAATTCGGTCTTCTGACCGCCGGCCTTGTCTCGGTACCGCTATCGGCCAAGCTCACCCGGGAGGAGCTTCGATACAGGCTTCTGCACTCCGAATCGGAGATTCTTCTGGTCAGCTCCAATCTGCTCGACAAGGCCTTGACAGCCCTCGCCGCGTCGGGCACTACAGGCAGCGCCCTGGGTCTCACCGACACCCCGGCGCCGGCCCTGGTCTGCCTTGATTCGAACATCAGCAGAAAAAGGCTTTGCGAAAAGGTAAAAAAAGCCGGCTTCGACTGCGGCAACCTCGTTTTCCTCGGTCAGGCCATCGAATCCGGGGAAGCGGCGCTGCGGGAGAAGCCGGAGCTGTCGAAGCGCCTGGATTCCATCGCCCAGTCGACGCAGAGCGACAGCCTGGCTTTCATCTGCTACACCTCAGGCACTTCGGACAATCCCAAGGCGGTGATGCTGAGCCACCGCAACATACGGACAAACAGCCACGACGCCTTCGTGCAGTTCCATACACCCCGGTACAAAACCCTTATCGTCCTGCCCGCCGACCACGCCTTTATACACACCGTAGCCATCTTCACCGCCCTCTGGTGCGGCGTAGCCCTTAATTTTCTGGATTCCCGGGGCGGGACAATGGCGGGGATCCGGAATATCGCCGGCAATATCCAGGAATGCCAGCCGGATTTTATGCTCACGGTGCCCGCCCTGAGCAACAATATTCAAAAACGGATCA
>JAVEYV010000295.1:0-3486 GCA_034003305.1 Spirochaetia bacterium
GCTCTGCTCCAGATCGGCAAGAATGTCGTCGATCCCCTCTATGCCAATAGAAAGACGGACCAAGTCGGGCGTAACCCCGGAAGCGCTTTGCTGCTCGTCGGAGAGCTGGGAATGGGTTGTGCTCCCCGGATGGATTGCGAGGCTCTTTGCGTCGCCCACGTTGGCGAGGTGGGAAAAAAGCTTAAGCGATTCGATAAACTTCTGACCTGCCGCCCTGCCCCCCTTTACGCCAAAAACGACCATGCCTCCAGCTCCTTTTTTAAGGATATGCGATGCGAGAGCGAAGGACGGATCACCCTGGAGGCCTGGATAGCGGACCCATGCAGCCTTGGGGTGATTTTTAAGGAAGCTGGCCGCAGCTAGGGCATTTTCGGAATGCCTGGGCATACGCAGATGGAGACTCTCTAAGCCTTGAAGGAAGATCCATGCGTTGTCCGGGGAAAGACAGGCGCCGAGGTTTCTTAAAGGGACGTTTCTGAACCGCAGGGCAAAGGCTCTTTTTGTCTGCTCTGGAGAGAGGTCCTTTGTCCAGCAAAGACCGTGATAGTTGGGATCAGGACGGTTAAAGAGCGTGAACTTGGGATCGGACCAATCGAAACGTCCCGCGTCAGTGACAATGCCGCCTATGGCTGTGCCATGGCCTCCGATCCACTTTGTCAGGGAATTTATGACAATATCAGCCCCGAGTTCGATAGTCTTCAACAAGTAGGGTGTGGTAAAGGTGGCGTCCACGACCAGTGGCAGGTGGTGTCGCTTGGCGACAGCTGAGATCGCTTCAATGTCGGCGAGATCGAGGCCGGGATTTCCTATGGATTCGATGTAAATCAGCCTGGTTTTCCCGTTGATTAGCTCCTCGAAGCTGGCGGGTTTGAGATCCTTTGCGAAGCGTGTTGTTATGCCCAGGTCGGGAAGTATTGCGTCGAACATAGTATAGGTGCCGCCATAAAGGTTGGATGCCGAGACGATCTCTTCGCCGGCTTTGGTTATGGTGATAACAGTGTTGAAGATGGCTGCCGTGCCTGAGGCTACGGCAATGGAAGCCAGGCCGCCTTCGAGAAGGCTCATGCGGGTTTCCAGGACTTCGTTGGTGGGGTTGCTGATGCGAGAGTAGATGTCGCCTTTTTCTTCAAGGTTAAAGAGCCTTATGGCATGGGCTGAATCCTTGAAGGTAAAGGAACTGCTGCGGTAAAGAGGCACGGCGCGCGCATGGGTTGCCTGGTCAGGGCTATGACCGGACTGCACTGCCTCTGTCTCGAAGGAATAGTTTTTATTGACCATGTTGATCTCCTTGTCCTTGGCTGGTTCTGAGGGCTTGGGCGCTTATGAAAAGTCAGCGCAAGACCCTTCCGGATCGAATGTCAAATCATGGGCGCCGACTTCGCGCCTCATTTTAGCGTGGACAGATCGTAGGGTGTCCCCTGGTAGACGCAGTAGTTAAGCCAGTTGGCATAGAGAAGATGTGCGTGGGATCTCCATGTCATGAGCGGCTCACGGCTTGGGTCATCGCCAGGAAAGTAGTTGGCCGGCGGTTTAATCGCCAGGCCTTTGGCTATGTCGCGGTCGTATTCGGCCTTGAGGGTCAATTTATCGTACTCTGGGTGACCGGTGACGAAGACACGGCGCTCATCGCGAGAGATAGCCAGGTAGACACCTGCATTGTCGGACACTGCGAGCAGCTTCAGCTCAGGTATCTTTTCGATATCCTCTGCCCTTACCTCGGTATTGCGTGAGTGAGGAGCCAGAAATTCCTCATCGAAGCCTCTTAGAAGGGGCTCCTTTAGATCGAGGGTTTTATGGTGAAAGAGCCCGAACATTTTTTCAGGCAAGGGCAGCTTGGGAATCCCATAATAGTGGTAGAGTCCCGCCTGGGCTCCCCAGCAGATATGCAGGGTGGACCAGACATGGCTTGTAGCCCAGTCCATAAGACGGACTAGTTCCGGCCAGTAGTCCACCTCTTCGAAAGGCATGGTTTCAACGGGAGCTCCGGTGATCACGAGGCCGTCGAAGCGTTCCTCAAGGATTTCGTCCAAGGGCTCGTAAAAAGCATCGAGATGCTCCGTGGAGGTATTGGCCGATTCGTGAGTGGCCATGTGGATAAAGCGAATGTCGGTTTGGAGGGGCGTGTTGCCCAGGAGGCGGAGAATCTGGGTTTCTGTAACAATCTTGGTGGGCATGAGGTTGAGGACTGCTATCCTAAGCTCGCGTATATCCTGATGGAATGCGCGCTCCTTGGTCATTACGAAGATGTTTTCTTCTTCGAGTTGCCTGGCGGCTGGTAAATCGTCTGGAATTCTTACTGGCATGAGGCCTCCGATCGCGCCACAGGACGCGAAGCGATGCGGCCTCCCTTGGGGCCGCCTAGATGAAGCCCCGTCCGCACCTTGCGTCGCGACGCGCGCAACTATCCGGCCGGGGCGTTTTCATGTCACATAGCATACCCATTCGACCGTCTCTGGCACTCATCGCAGTCTTGCTCCATAGTGTCCGCGCTTCCGCTGTTACCCGGAAAGACACGCAGTAGTATGATTGGGCTACTATGCATACTGACATAGCGGCTGTCAATACTAATCGTCTATGGCTTTCTTCCAATGCTTGACCCCCTTTCCAGACCGTGTTAGCATCGGCGAACCCTTATGAAAACCATACCGGACGAAGATAGCGTACGCAAATCAGTACCCAGAGCGAGTGTTTTAAACTCGCTCGCCACGGAGCATTGCATCTCCATCGAGATGGTGCCACCGCAACGTGGAGGGGACCTGGAGTCAATAATGGCGGCTATGGAGACCATTGCCCCCCATGGACCTTCCTTTGTTTCGGTGACTAACCATCCGGGCGGAAAGGCCTGGGCGGATTCCAGCGATGGCCCTACACGAGTCGCGCTGAGAACCAAGCCGGGAACTCTTGGCACGGCGGTAGCCCTTCGCGACGCCTTCGGCATCACGACGGTGCCCCATATAGTCGGGGGAATGGCCGACAGGCTCGATGTCGAGGATCTCCTGATCGATCTTCATTACGCAAATTTTAGGGATATTTTTGTTGTAATGGGAGATGATCGCTATGCGCCTGCCAATGTGATTGAAAAGGCCGGCGGAAAGGCCGCCTGGACAGAGGGCTATGAACATGCCAGCGACATTGTAAAACACGTGGCTATGCTGAACAGGGGATGCTACACCCCGCCTGCCGAGGGAAAGCCTACTGACTTTACTATTGGAGTCGCCGCCTACCCCCAGAAGCATTTTGCCGCGCCCAATCCCGAAACCGACTTTGCGCATCTGGTAGAAAAGATTCAGGCAGGAGCGAAATTCGTTATTACACAGATGATCTTTGAGGCGAAGCCCTATGCGGATCTGGTAAAACGGCTGAGAGATCTTGGCCTCGAGGTTCCTGTCCTGCCCGGCATCAAGCCTCTTTTCAAGGCTTCTTCCATCGAGTTGATTCCCAGAACCTTCTTGTTGGACCTTCGCCAGTCCCTCGTCTCGGCCCTCC
>JAVEYV010000296.1:0-3474 GCA_034003305.1 Spirochaetia bacterium
AGAAAGCTTATGGTAAAGGGATCCATCGAGAAGGGTTTTTACGAGAATGTCGCCGAGGTTCTGCACTTCGAAGCTGAAAAAATCGAAGTGCGGTATCCCGAGCGTCTACCCCTCCAGTGTGACGGAGAGGTGGAGGAACTGGCGCGCTGCGACTTCCCTCTGGTGATGGAACGCCTGCACGGGCTGTACAACAGCATCGTGCCGGCTTGAGGATTATTATCTGGTTCCTTTGTAAGGAATAAGGACAGATAACAGGAAGCCAAAATCACAGGAATTACATGTTTGAGCAGCATTTAATGAAATGGATGGAATATAAGGGAGGCGGCAAAGAGCCGCCTCTTCTTTTTTGTCAAATAGCGAGAAGCTTTTTCAAAACCCAGGCGGGTTTATCCTAAGCATCCCACGTTTCGCGCTTTCGGAATTTACGCTTTAAAACGTATATTTGGATGAAAGGCTTATATAGCTCTTGTCGTTGAACTGTCCCAGTTCGCCACCTGAGTCTCCGCCGAAGTAACGGCCCCGCAGGGCTATCTCGGCCTCTCCCACGCTCAGCACCAGGCCCGGTTCGATCATATAGTCCAGTTTTTCAACGCCCAAAAGACCCAGAAGTTCGATTTTAAGGGTATCCCGCAAGAATGAGCGAGACAGGAGGGCGGCCAGCTGGGTGGTTGTGATCTCGGAGCCGGATTCGATATCCAGGGGGCTGGTGATCTTGTCGTGCTGGAGCCTGATCTTGCCCGAGGACTGGAAATTGAGGTTGATGCCTGCGAAGAGGTCGCGATCGAAGCCCGCCGACCAGACGATGTGCCGGTTATACACCAGGGGGTCGGTGCCCGCGCTGTCCTCGGTGAGGTTGATGCCCCCTTCGAGCCTGAGGTTGAAGCCTCCCAGGACAAAGGCGGCGTCGGCGCCGATCTGCTGGTAGGGGTTGTAACCGACGTCGATGGTAGTTCCGAGGCTCAGTAAATACATCGCGGCGTCGGTGGTATCGATAGTTGGCGTCGTCAGTCTTCCGTAGAAATACTGGGCGCCCAGATCGACGCCGCTTAAGCTGGCCGTGAGGCGCAGGCCTCCTTGGCCATAATCCAAGCCCTTGGTAGCCGGGAAGACGAAGGTCGCACCGGCGAGGGGCTTCAGCTGTGCCGCGACCCAAGCTCCGCTCATCGCCATCCTGTTTCCCTCGAACCAGGGCAGGTACACGAACTCTGCGCTGAGGCTGCCCCCCAAGCCTTGGTTGACCCGCAGCATGGGAAGGGGGATCTTGCGCTCCTGCTCGTCCCGGAGGGTAAGGTCGCTCAGGTTTTTGGGATTGAGGATGTCCAGGACGCTGAGGCTGTCGGCCCGCCCCCAGGTACTGCGCATGAGGCCGCCCTGGATAATGGTCTGGCCGGTATACATCTGAAGCCATGCCTCGTCGAGGATATCCTCGGGCCTGTTGGTCAGCAGTTCCTCGTCGAGCTTGACTGCGATATGGGCATCGGCCTTGGAGCCCGAGGCTTTGATGGTAAGCGCGGCCGCGGGCAAGACTGTGCTATTGGTATAATCACCGTTGAATAATTCTTCCGGGAAGCCCAAGACGGTGAAAGAGACTTCGCCGCCGAGGCTTGGACCGGAGAATGTCGGGGAAGCGGCCGCGCCGGCGCCTGTGGCTCCGCTAGCACCTATTGCAGCGCCGTCGGGGTCCCCCTCGCCGTTTCCGAAGCCGAAAGCCTGGGCTCCCAGAGAAGGAAGGCCGCATAAGATCAGTATCGATAAGAGAGAAAGGAATACAAAGGTCTTTATATGCTTTTTCATGGTTCTGATCTCCTTATTACGGCCTGCCGGTGAGGAGGAAACGTTCGGTGAACACGCCGGCCGGTATTGGATCGTCGTATTTCATGATGTCGGTGTAGATTGTGGTCGAGGTACCTGCCTGAACGCTGCTCATCTTCGTGACGGTGGGGCTTAGCCTGCCCTGGATGTCCTTTACCTCACCCATCTCCATGATCTTGGACAGCTTTCCCTTTTTATCGTAAAGCTCCATCTTCATGGCAATGTAGTTTTCCTTGTCGATCCAGCCCTTCATTCTGGAGTACTGGTAGTCCGGGCTTTTAGGCTTGGCCTCGATAACCCAGCAGTTCCTTCCGCCTGAGCTCTCCTCGCCAAGCAGTTGGTAGCTGTCAAGATCCGGGTCTCTGTCTGCCGATGAGAGGTCGTCGTAGGAGAGATCGGTGCCCATGAAGCTGGCGGAGCCTTCGCTGGCGGCTATGCGCCTGACCTTGCCCAGCGAGGGCAGGTAGATCCACTGATCCGCGGCCTTGCCAGGGTTTTCGATGGTGAGAAAGCGGGTGCCGGCCACGCTGGCGGGTTTCTGGAAAACCACCATGGTCTTGGTGATATCCTTGTCCGTGCTGGTATACTGATCCACCAGCCGCTCTGTCGTGCTTCCGTCCTTGGCGCTGATGATCATCCTGGCGCGGGTGGATACGGTTTTGGCTTCTATGCGGTTCCGGGAAAGCTTCATTATCTCCTGGGCGTTCTGGGCCCAGAGCAGGCCCGCGATCGAGAGTAAAGCCAGAAGAAGGGTGATGCGTTTTTTCATTTTTTCGCCTCCAAAGATTCTGCTCTTCTATCCGAGGGCAGGGGCCGGCGGATAAAGGCTGGATTTGTTACCGTGAGAAGGACTGGCAGAAGGGTAAGGCTTACCAGAGAGCTGGTGCCCATGGCCAGGGCAATGATGATACCCAGTTCGGCCAGTATATTGAACTGCGAGAGAGCGAGAACTGCGAAGCCGGCGCCTACCGATGCAGCGTTGAAGAGTATGGCCTTGCCCGAGGTGAGGAAGGTTCTCCGCAGGAATTTGCCCTTGCCCCCCGTGACCAGGTATTCGTGGTGGAAGGCAGCCATGTAGTGGATCGTGTAGTCGATCCCCGTACCCACGGCGATGCTGGAGACCATGGCGGTTCCTATGTTGAGCTTGATGCCGGCCAAGGCCATCACGGCGAAGTTGACGAGTATCGTTATGCTCAAGGGCACCAGGCCGATGAGGCCGGCTGAGGCGGAGCGGTAGAATATCGAAAGTATGATAAAGACCATGAGAAGGGATATGGCCACAGAGGTCAGTTGGGATTCCACCACCAGGCGGTTGAGGGATCCTTCCACCAGGGCATCCCCGGCTATCTGAATTGCGATGTCCTTGGGGAAGCGTTCATCGATGTAGCCACGGATGGCGCTCACCGCCCTGTTGGTATCGATCTGTCCAACGGTCCTGAGCTGGATCTGCATGCGAATCGATTTAGGCTCCAGGGGGTCGTCGGCAAAATCGCTGATATCGCCGGAGAGTAGTACTAGGTAGTTGGAGATAAGAAGCCTCAGTTCTTCCGCGGTTTTTTTGCCGTAGCGCTCAGGATCGGTGGGAATTTCATAGTAAGCCCTACCCCTATAGTTGGTGAGCCTGGCAAGACTCTCCACCAGATCGGCGGCGGTACGCGTTTC
>JAVEYV010000297.1:0-3472 GCA_034003305.1 Spirochaetia bacterium
CGTCCACGGCAAGGCTGGCGTTCTCCAGAGAGGTAATGATGACACTCGCGCCTCCCCGTTTTATAAAGTCGCAAGCTGCCTCGATCTTGGGGCCCATCGAGCCCTTGGGAAACTGTCCTTCAGCCAGGAAGCGCTCGCACTCCGCGACACTGAGCCTGTCAAAAAAACGCTCCTCCGGTTTTTTAAAGTTGATCGCCACCTTCTCTACGCCGGTGAGTATTATTAGCTGATCCGCGCCGATCAGACTTGCCAGCAGCGAAGAAGCCCTGTCCTTATCGATAACGGCGTCCACTCCTTCCAGGCTGCCATCCTTTTCCCGGTAGACCGGAACTCCGCCGCCGCCGGCGGCTATCACGATCTTCCCTTCCAGCAGCAAGTCCCCAATCGTGTCCTTTTCCACTACATCTAACGGCAAAGGGCTGGGCACTACCCTTCTAAACCCTCTTCCCGGATCCTCCTTGATGATCCACCCACGGGCTGAAAGCTGCTCGACCTGCTCTGCCCTGTAAAAAGGACCAACATATTTGGTCGGGTTTACCATTGAGGGATCCTGGGGATCCACCACAACCTGGGTAATCAGCGTGACGACGTCTTTTTTAATCCCAGCCTTGAGCAAGGCATTGGCCAGGCTTTGGGCTATCATATAGCCCATGGACCCCTGGGTATCCGCCACGATCACCCCGAGGGGCGAAGGAGGAACCTGGGCGCTGGCAGCCTCGTTGCGGATTAGGTGAACCCCCGCCTGAGGCCCATTGCCATGGGTAAGGACCACCCGATGCCCCTGGGCGATCATCTCGACTATTGCGGCCAGACTTTTCCGCGTGTTGGCAAACTGCTGGGTTATGGTACCTTCTGTCCCTTCTTCGATAATGGCGTTGCCGCCCAATGCGACCACAATTGTCTTGCGCTCTTTCATCGCAGTACCCCTTTCGTTCAACGGCGCTAAAACTCCTGCGGCTTCCTCGGCCGCAGCGAAGCTCCAAGTATATCATTTTACCCGGCACTGACAAGGAGTAATCGCACATAAGGTTTTTCTATATAATTATTTACTGTTTCTGAATATTTATCCTTATTTCCCGATCGCAGCCTGCTAGCCCTCATGCTGCCGGCAGGTAAAAATCCCTTTTTTCAGAGCCTTGCAACAGCGTTTTAAACCTTTGAAGGCGCTCGCCCCAAAGCGCGATTGGCTGTATACTAAGGGTATGAAAATAGTTCGAGCCCAGGTGTTGGGCATGTGCATGGGCGTGCGGCGGGCCGAGGAAAACGCCAGGAAGGCGGCCAAACGAGCCAAGGAACTGTCCAAGTCCGTTTTTACCTATGGTCCCCTCATCCATAATCCACAGGCAGTCAGTGCCCTTGAGTCCCTTGGGGTAAGGGTTCTGGATCCCGAAGCCTTCGAGCGGGGCGAATTGGACGGCATTGTTAACAATGCAATCGTGGTCATCAGGGCTCACGGAGCCCCGCCCGAAGCACTCTATCGCCTGGCATCACTGGGCGCGGAAGTAGTGGATGCCACATGCCCCCGGGTGCTGCAAAGCCAGAAAAAAGCTGCTTCGCTGATTGAAAAGGGCTATTCCCTCGCCATAGCTGGGGACCGATCCCACGGCGAGGTTACAGGTATACTAGGGTATGCTCCTGGCGCCGTGGTGGTGCAGAACGCCGAAGAAGCGGCGATCCTGGCAAAAGAATGGCAGCACAGGCCTGTGGCCCTCATCGCGCAGACTACGATCAAAAAAAGCGAATACGATGCCATAACCGCTCGGTTCGAGGCGGCCTGCCCCTCCTTTTTAGCCTTCGACACCCTCTGCCCGGCGACAGCCGAACGGCAGACAGCGCTCAAGGAAGTGGCGAAAAGGGTTGAAGCCCTGCTTGTCGTGGGAGGTAAGAACTCAGCGAATACCCAGCGGCTGTTTATGGCTGCCCAGGAAACCGGCAAGCCGGCCTGGCATATCGAAACAGCCTCGGAATTGCCTAAGGAAATTTTCAGATACCGCTCTGTGGGACTTACGGCGGGAGCCTCTACCCCCGACTCCATGGTAGACGATGTAGAATCGACGCTTATGAAAGGAGAACGCGATGGACATGCTTCCCGAACTGCAAAGCCGTAGGGCTCGGAGGGCTTTATCGAACGAAGCCTTGGACAAGGCTGTCGTTTCCAGGCTCTTGGAGGCTGCCACCTTGGCGCCCTCCTGTTTCAACAATCAGCCCTGGCGCATCCTCGCGGTCGAACGGAAACAGGGCAGTGCGGAATATCAAAGTCTGGCTGAATCCCTCACGCCAGGCAATGCCTGGGCGCTGGAAGCCCCGCTCCTCCTGGTCCTGGCTACAGCGGCACACCTGGACTGCAGGTTGGACGCAGGAAGAGATTATGCCTTCTTCGACCTGGGCCAGGCCGCCATGGCCTTGCAGCTCCAGGCACAGCGGGAAGGCCTCTACGCCCACCCCATGGCAGGGTTTTCCCCCTCCAAGCTTAAGAACACCCTTAAAATGCCTCCCGAGTTTGTCCCGCTCTGCGTCGTTGCGGTGGGCAAACCAGGCGATCCTGAAAAACTAGCAGAAGGCCCGCGGAAAAGCGAATCCTCGCCCCGAAGCAGAAAAGCCCTGGGCGAAGTCATCTTTACAGGTGATTTTTCTACCCCCTGGGCCTGAATCCCATGGCGCCCAACAAGGTGATAGGGATATGCGGAGGCTCGGGTTCGGGCAAGACGACTATTGTCCGCAAGATCTCCGAACTCGTTTCGGATTTCGTTTTTATTCCCCAGGACAGCTATTACAAGTCGGCGGAGTACATATCCAATGCCAACATAACGGCCTTCAACTTTGACCACCCCGATGCATTCGACAATCCTCTGATTATCGAGCATTTGAGCGCCTTAAAGCGCGGCGAGAGCATTGATTTGCCCACCTACGATTTTGTCCATCACCGAAGAACCGAGGAAACATTACGGGTATCGCCCAAGAAGGTAGTCATCTTCGAGGGCATCATGGTCTTTACCAATAAGGATGTCCGGGACCTCATAGACCTTAAAATTTTCGTCGACACTCCCGACGACATTCGCTTTATCCGAAGGTTAATCCGGGACATAAAAGAAAGGGGCAGGACGCTGGACTCGGTGGTCGAGCAATACATGAACGTGGTGCGCCCCGGGCACTATCAGTTTATAGAGCCGACTAAAACCTATGCCGACATAATCATTCCCGAGGGCGGAGCGAACGAACGGGCTCTGGATGTCCTGGTTTCATTTATTAATTCTGTAATAAAGACGTAGGCAGTTCCTCGAAGCTTGTTGCAAGAAGGGTGTTTGGGCTCCCCGGGCAGGGGCCGGGCGCGGTGCCGCGCCCGGCCCCTGCCCGGTCTGTCATTTACCTGCATCCAGCAAGGCCTGTAGTCCTGTTTTTAACCCTGAGAAACTCAAGCCCTTGGATGTAGCCCAGTCACGAATGGCAGCCAAATCATGGCCTATCTCACCGC
>JAVEYV010000298.1:0-3464 GCA_034003305.1 Spirochaetia bacterium
CCCACTTCACTGGAAACCTTTTTCCAGAAGGATACGATGCCATCGGCGGGATTAGTCATGGTAACACTCATGCTGGTGGACTGAGAATTACCGATGGTAGCGCTTTGAGCCGCGATGGTTTCCTGATAACCGTTTGTGCTGGATGTCCAGTCACCACCGGTGAAAGTCCATGGGAAGTTACCAAAACCGCCTTCGAAGTTCTCCAGTAAAATGCCTACAACAACGTTGTAAGTATTTACTACAGTGTAATCTCCCATGCTTGCCATGGCTAAGATCTGGATCGTGGTGCCGGGGGCAACTTGAGAAGAAAGCGTGATCTCATTTTGCATGATGGCGATTCCATTCACATCCAGGGCTTCGAAATCGTTGGCGATGGGATTCAGAAGGTGCTCGCCGCCATTGATAATGAGTGAAGTATGGATGTCCGGGCTCATCGAGTGACCGATATTTGAGAAGGGGATGCTGAGGATGAAGCTTTCCCCGGGATCGATGCGGTTATTGCCATCGCCCTGGCTGTCATCCACTTGGAAATACCCCCATTCCAATACTGGTGCATTGATCGCAAAGCTGTGGTCGGCACTGAATTCTTCACCATCGGGAAGGCTGATACGGATTGTGAAGGGCGCGATCCACTGATCTGGGGCGTTATTTGCTATTTGCAGATTTACCCCGGTAGAGGTGCTGCCAGTAGCATTGGCAGCTATCATACTGATCACTTCGGGATTGCCAACCACGCTGAGATATGGATCGGCTGTTTCAATGGTAACACTAATGTTTTCCGCAGGATCATTACCCACGTTCTCCATGTCGATCTGGATATTAACCAGTTCTCCGTAATGGGCAGGTACGCCACTGTTTACGTTCACACCAGTCACGATGAGATAGGGGCCATCTGCAGGCAATACCTGAACGATGCCCATGTGGGTTACCTTGTTAAACGCGGCGATGGTGAGCGTGAGATCCATTGGTTCGGCAGGTAGAACTTCCAGAGTGATCAAGGCAGTTCCGCCAGCATCAGCAATCGCTTTGCCGTAGATTACATCATTGGCAGAAAGAGTTAAGCGTGCGTTGGGCTCGGTCTGCACCAAGAGATTGTTCATCCCGATCAACAGGACGGGATTGTATTCTGCACTGATAAGAGTGGGGGTTTTGCTGCGCATCATCAGAGACGCGTCGCCAAAGATGGTCCAGCTTTTGTACTCTTCCACACCATCTGCGCCATATACTTCGATCATCTTGGATGAACCGTGGAAGAAAAGGCCGCCGACCGTGGTCTTGGCTTCAGCGATCACCAGATCAGTGATCTCATCCTGCGCTCTCATGGGGGGATTCCAGCCTTGATTTACCGTTGATGCGTACATCACGGTGGCGCCGGTGGGATTGCCATTGGCATTGTTTGTGGCTCTCAACCAGGCTTCTGCAAAGCAGGTCTGAGATACAAAGTTCCCATTCACGCAAGCCACAGAAGCGATCACGGGGAGCATGAAATCGTTGGTGAGGGCATTGACGTTATTGTTGCTAAAGCCGGTGGTTACCCAGGAAGTATCGGATCCGTGCCCAACGTAGTTTATAAAGCCACGGCCGTTGTTTAAGTTTGTCCCAACCTGAGTAGCGGTAGCTCCCATGGCCTGATACATTTGGTCTACAGAGCTGTAGCCGTAGCCCAGCAAGTCGGTACGGATCAATTCCATGTGTGCCTGGTCGCTTTCGCCCATGTCACCCTGACTGCCGCCACCTTCGTTTGAGGCAATGCCCATGGCGCGGATGATCCAATCGTCATCAGCTTGAATATCGCGTTCGTAATGCACGGAACGCTGAATCTGAGTTTGCATTTCCGCTACGCTTTGGGCGGAGAATCTGCCGATGAAGATATCCGGATAGTTGTCAGCACCGGCCAAAAGGGCATAAGATGGATCGCTGCCACCACCGCCAAAGGATAGCGAAGGAACCTGGGGTGCGTCGCCCATCAGTTGGACGAACTTCAGGCCGTCATTTAGATTGTATTGATTTTGAATGTAGGTCTTGATATTGCTGGCGCTGGGGCCGGCAACCGAAACGTCCACCACGTCAACCGTGTAACCCATCTGGCGCTTCCAATTCACCCAAGGCAGGATGGTGTCGCTAAACATCGAGTGAGTGATCACCAGGATGCGCCCTTCTTCACTCAGGATAGGGTACTTGGCGCTAGCGTAATTCAGGAACATGCTTTGATAGATTCCAGAAAACTCGGGGCTTTCCCGGCGCATATTTACACTGGCGGCATTGGTGAAGTCGCTACCGCTGGTCACCACATCGACCACAAGCTTGGTATAGACACGGGTGGTCTGCGTATCAGGGAAGTATTCAAAGGGTTGGAAACGCACTGTGATCCCGCGATAATCCCTCATGATAAAAGGTTCGCTGAGGTATGCAGTATTGCGGGGATAGGTGTCGTCTCCGTTATAGAAATCCGCGAAGCTATAGGGAACGCTTGCAGGATCGATATTGCGGGTCAGATTCCCTTTGGAAGGAGCGATCGGCATGGGGAGATCCACATACTCGCTCTGTATGATGTTCAGATTCATACCCGCGGTAGCAGGGATGATCACACTGGCTGCCATCACAGGAACTTGCGGATATCCTGCCTCAAGGGTAAGGCCAGCTTTCTTGAGTGTTGGCAAGTACCAGGTACGGCCATCTATCTGTACTGCTTCACGCTCGAAAGAGCCCAGGCTCAGCTCGATGCGCGAAGAGTATTCGCTGCTGCTAATCAGGCGTATCTGATTCGCTTGTTCGCCCAGTACGACAGTCTCTGCCCAAAGGCCGAGAGCGCATAACAGGCTTAGTAATATAATGAGCTTTTTCATTATATATCCTCCATTGTATCTCATATAGATTATCACTTCTTAAGCTTTGTGGAGCTCATATTGGCTCCGATGTATATATCAAAAACAAAGGCTGCCCCTCACAGGAGGGGCAAGCCGGGGGGGATTTATTTCATAAGCATCATCTTATTGGTACGGGTGTAATCGCCACTTTCCATGCGGTATAAATAGATACCGCTGGAAACGCCGTTTCCGCGATCATCACGGCCATCCCATACGATCTGATGGTTACCAGACTGTAGGTCGCTATTGATGAGATTCTTTACCAATTGTCCCTTGAGATTGTAGATCTGGATCCTTACTTTCCCCGCATCCTTCAAGCTAAAACGGATGGAAGTGCTGGGATTGAAAGGATTGGGATAGTTTCCAGTCAGAGAGGTAATCAAGGGGTTTATATTGTCATTATTGGAGACTGGATTAAGAGTCACGGGTATGGAATAGGTAGGCATATCAGGATCATTGGAAGTGAGTTGCACCTGTGAATTGAGATCGGGAACCGTGCTGCCTGCCACGTAGGTCATGGTGAATACCGCAGTGGCGCCGGGAGCGATGCTGTAATAATAGTCATCGGGAAGTTCCTGACTCATATTGCTGAGCACT
>JAVEYV010000299.1:0-3456 GCA_034003305.1 Spirochaetia bacterium
TCTGCCTCCAAATAAACCCAAAGGTCCTGCGGGTTCAAGTTTTCCGCCGTCTTTAGAACTTAGATTCGGCGGAATATTAGCTCTTTTTATTTTCGCCGCTTTATAGCCTGCCGTCATCTGGCATTCTCATTGAAGGCTCCGGAATGCTATACTGCCCGCTCAAGGCGTAGGTGTGAAAAAAAACAATACCTCGGTCAAACCGGCTGGGAAAATTGACTTTGGGGGCGGCGCTGCCCTCTTGGGTATCTGCGTGGCCTCAGCCCTCGCTTTCGCCCTTCTGCGAAAGGCCGACTCCTTTTTTCTCGCCCTGGGCGACGCATTTATTATCGAAGCCCTGTTCTGCCTTAGTCTCGCCTGGCTCGGATACTTGAAAAAAGACGGCATCCGGATATTGCCACCCAGAAAAAACAGTGATGCTGAAAAGGCTGAATCGTGGAAGGACAGGGTGCCCCAACTGGGCAAGGAACCCCCAGCCCCGGCTCCCCTTCCCGGCCCCGAAGGCCCCGGCAGTGCCGACTATGCCCGGCTGGCGGAAGCGGAGAACAGACTTCGCAGACGAATCCTGACTGGAGAAGAGAGCCTTGAAGATTCCGGATCTGACAGGGGGAAGCGCCAGGCTGGGAGAGGCAATTCCCGGACACTGCTCCTCGCTGCGGCGGTTCTCTTTATGCTGGGAGTATTCTTTGAGTATGCCCTACCGTCTCTTCTGGTAAGACTCGGCTAAAAAATCCGAACGAACGCTGATTGCCAATGCAAAGATCTCCCTGCTCGAATCGGGCCTTTCTTGCCTTACCGTTATGAGGCGGAATCTGCCCTGCTTCGTTGCAGGCAGTTGAAAGCAAAGCCGATGACAACGAGAGGATAGCCGGCAAGAGCTAGCAGTAGAGGCGGCTGTAAACGCAGATTGTAATCATAGATAGGCCCTTTCAATAACATTCTCGACCCAAGCTTTAACTTATATAATATTATTAACAGTATCAGCGTTATACCAAGAATAAGTATATTCCATATAATAACTTTAGCTGTATAGAAACTCGCCCTGCCGTCCGAGGCGACGGCGATCCCCAGCATTAAAATGCCGGCAAAGGATAGGGCGACAATGAGAGTATTATCAATTAGTGCAGCAAGAATAAGAGGCTGGATGGAGTCTGCGTCCAAAGCCGAAGCAACGCGACGCTGTTCTTCGGTCCAGGTTTTTGCCGTACGCCAGGCGCGGTGATGTTCCGAAAGGTCGAAGGTTGCCAAGACGCTCAGAAAGGCGCAGGCGCAGGCAGCGAGAAGCAGGGCTTTAGTTTCGCTTTTCATTGGCCGGGAAACTCGCGTATCCATACCGGAATGATACGGCCGAGGAAGCCGCGGCGCAACAAGCGCCACGGCTTCCTCGGCCGCAACTGCCTCCTTCGATAACGCGCGCAAGGCTCAGAACCAAGAGCAGTGCGGGCATTGCGCTGCTCTTGGGCGGATCAGCCCCGGACTTCGGCGATCGCTTCCTTGAGAAGCTCTTCAAGCATCGCCTTAGGCGGTTCCTTGATGTGGCCGGCGGACATGAGATCCTTGGTCATTTTTCTGGAAGCCTGAATATCGGCCAGGGCTTTGTCGTGCACTTCCTGCCACGTGGCCTCGATGCGCGCCACACCCTCGGCGACGGCCTGCATGGCCACGTCGGCGGCTTCCACAGCGAATACTTCGGTTTCTTCCATGGTGGCGACAATATTGTCGGGGCCGATACCCCTGGCCTTTGCGAAATCTGCCAGGGAATGGGCGCAGCGGATGGCCATGCCGTCGGTGATCTTGCGAGCTCGTACCGCCAGGGCTCCCTTGAGGATTCCAGGGAAGCAGACAGAGTTGTTAACCTGGTTGGGGAAGTCCCCTCTCCCGGTGGCGACGATAAAGGCCCCCTCTTCCTTGGCCGCATAGGGCCAGATTTCGGGTACGGGGTTGGCGCAGGCGAAGACGATGGACTTAGGGGCCATGGAGCGTATCCACTCGCGCTTGACCGTATCCGGGCCGGGGGTAGAGAGGGCGATGAGGACATCGGCGCCCTTAATGGCTTCGGCCTCCCCTTCCACGCGCTTCGGATTGGTAGCCTGACAAAGCTCCCATTTCCTGTAGAGCCTGGTGTCGGCCTCGATGTCTTTTCTGCCTGCGTGGAGAGACCCCTTGGTGTCAAACATGATCATGTTCTCGCCCTTGCCGCCGTCGGTCAGGATAAGCCGGGCTATCGTGGTGTTGGAGGCGCCGGCGCCCAGGAAGACGATCTTGGCTTCGGAGAGTTTCTTGCCTGCCAGGTGCAGGGCGTTTAAGAGGCCGGCCAATGTAACGCTGGCGGTTCCCTGGGCGTCATCGTGCCAGACCGGGATATCGCAGCTTTCTCGCAGTTCATCCAGCACCTTGTAGCAGTTGGGCTGACTGATGTCCTCGAGATTGACCGCTCCCACCGAGGGCTGGAGCATTTTAACAAACTCGATGATCTTGTCCGGATCGTGCTTGCCGTCTTTGCCCCTGGAGTCTACGCAGAGGGCTATGGAATCCACTCCGCCCAAATACTTCATAAGGAAAGCCTTGCCTTCCATAACGCCCAGACCTCCGGGGGGCGTGCAGTCCCCGTCGCCCAAAACGCGGGTGGAATCGGAGACGACCGCAACGAGGTTACCCCTGTTGGAGAGGGCGAAGGATGCGTCGTTATCGTCCCGTATGGTTGTAGAAATTTTAGAAACCCCTGGGGTATACCAGACATTGAACCAGTTAAACCCGTAAACGCCTGCCTTGGGCAGGGTCTGCATTTTCCCGCCGTAGAAGGCATGGGCCTTAAGGGAAAGCTTTTTTAGGAAGAGTGTCTGGGCTCTGGCCTTTTGGTCGGGGCTCAGGTCGGCTGGAAAGGCTTTGGAAAGATTGGCAAGACTTAGGTCGAGTTCCATAGCAGCACCATCCTTGTTTAGTAATACAATTATTTTTCCCCGCAAGGGGGTATCAAGAAATCCCCGTAAGCGCCTTGATGTACTGGAAGCGCATGTATTCGTCCAGCCGGCCGCTGCTCTTCGCCGAAAGCCTTCCCTGCATCGAATCGATGGAGGAAAAACCCTGGGTTTCCATGAGAGCCTTAAGGTCGTCCAGAATCCTGCCCACTGTCTTCCAGCCTCCCTGGTAGAGGGCTGAACAGATCTGCACCGCGCTTGCGCCGGCAAGGATAAACTTTGCCATGGTGGCAGCGTCGTGGATGCCCGTGGCGCCGCAAAGCTCTATTCCAGCCCGCTGGAACAATATGGCGGTCCAGCGCAGGCTGTCGTGGTATTCGTCGCCGCTGCTCATGGGCTGGGCGCGAGTAAGCTTCATACCGTCTATATCGATATCCAGGCGGTAGAAGCGATTAAAGAGGACCAGCGCGTTAGCTCCGATCTTGGAGATAGAGGAGGCAAGGTAGGGAAGGCTGGAATAATGGGAACCCAGCTTTACCTC
>JAVEYV010000300.1:0-3441 GCA_034003305.1 Spirochaetia bacterium
CAGTCCGCCTCGTCGCCTGTCGGAACATAGCGATGACCAGCCGCCTCGAGCCGGGAGGCCAGCTCCTCGCCGTCCACCTGATTTTTTGCGCAGCCGTGATGATCGATAAAAAATTTCAATGCAAACCTCAGTCGAGTTCGGATGAAGTAAGGGCCCAGTTTGCGCTGTCCGCCTTGGACCAGGCAAGCCGTTTCACCGCTATCTCTCCCGGGCCGCCAATCTCCAGGTCAACGCTTCTGCCGCCTGATGCCTGAACGGTAAGCTTAGCCGCCTGGGCGTTGGAGCTCCACAGGGTGAGGGCGTTGGTGACATTTATATTGATGCTCTCTCCCTTCGAGTAATATTTCTCCACCCATTCCTTGCGGTCAGCCTCGTACCGGAAGAGACAATTGCCGCGAAAGCTTACCTGAACAATGAAGGGGTAGGGCCCCCGTGTCGATCGCAGAATTACCGTATCCTGATCCTTCACCGCTGTGGAAGGCGGAAGCGCCCGGGGTACTGTAACCTCTCCGGTGCGAGCGGATTCAGCCGTATCCGTCTCGTTAAAGCTTACCCGCAGCAAGGCGCCCGAAGCCGGACGGTCTTTTTGAAAATCCTCGAGGACCAGCAGAATGTCTGGGGTATCGTTCGCGTCAGGGTCTAGTTCGGCAGTCTCGCCCAGGCGAAGCTCCTTCGAGCCGAAGGGGGTTTCGAGAATTACTGTTTCGCCGATAGTGCCCAAGCTGATCCGATACACATCTTCGGCGAAGGGTATAAGGAGGATGTCTCCCGTATAGAGACGTTTTTGGAAATCCCCGCCCTCGACCTTGTATTCAGCGGGTTTAGCGCTGTCGGGACCGCCGGTTTTATTGTTCTGGAGCCTTCCTCCCACGAATATCCACAAAACCGCGGATCCTATAATCAGGACCACCAAGAGTCCAAGTACTATGTTCCGCAAGGGCGGAACTGAGCGTCCGGGAGCGCCTGCCCCGGTGTCCATCCCATCGTTTTTCGGGGCAGGAAGCTCTGCTTTTTCGCTTGGTTTTTGAGGTTCTAACGCTTCTAAAGGAGCGTCTTTTTTCTTTCTTTGCCGCGAAGAGCTCTTGGCTGAAGACTTTTGTTCCGGTTGTCTCGGTTCTTCTGGCTTTTCCGGCAGGACAGCGATTTCAGGACTCTCTGTCGTTTCAGGCGCTGCGGGCCTTTCCGCTGGATTAGCCTCGAAAGGCAGAACAGCCTCTGCTGCATCTTCCCTGGACCTGTAGCGGTTTACCAGCGCTTCGGCGTTGAGTCCCAGATACTCGGCATAGTTCCGTATAAAACCGATAATGTACGGTTCGCCGGGAAAGCCTGAATAGTCATCGTTTTCGAGCTTTAAAAGAAAACGGACGCCTATGTTTGTTTCGTCGGCAATGCTATCCAGCGTAAGGCCCTTGGAGAGTCGAGTTTCTTGTAAAATAGAACCAATCTTCGCCATCCCGGCTATCTCACCTTCCCTTATTGAAACAGGAAATTGTTATATACGTTGGCGCTGGCAGGCGCGTCGTATAAAAATCGAGTTGCGGGAATATTCTGGTTCAGCTTCATCGATGACAAATCGAAGGAGATTTTCTCGTTCGCCACTGTCCATCCCTCGAGGCGCAGCATGAGAAGACTGGTCTCGGAAACCGAAATCCGGACGGTTTTGAAGCCCTCGGAGACTGTTTTCCTGGTCAGTAAAAGACGGTAGACCATTTCATTTGAGCCCTCATCCAGAGCTTCTGGCTGGGGAGGGGATTTTTCCCAGGCAATTGTATAGTTGCGTTTCATCATCGAAAGGCCTTCCCTGGAGGCGAGGGCAACCGAGGCGGCCCCGAGGCCGGCGGCTCCGGTTTCTTGCTGAAGCACAGCCCTATACTGGGGTATATAGACCACCAGGCGTTCTCCGTCGAAGACGATTACCTGGTCGGCAGGCTGGGTAAAATCGATTCTGAGCAGCGAGGGCGACTTGAAAGAGAGCTTGCCGCGCATGATCTGACCGCTGGAACTGATCTGTATTGCCGCTTCGTAATCGTAGATTTCCGCGTAACGATCCGACACCTTGGCGAAGAATTGTTCCGCCGTGGCAATTTCCTGAGCCTGAAGGGCCATGGAAAATGCGAGGAGGATCAGGATTAGAAATACTCTTCTATTCATACACTCATTTTCCTTCTATCTGTAAAAGCATGCTCGGCATATCGGTCACCGCGGGGGGGCCGAAATACTGGATACTCCCCGGCAGCCTGTAGTCAGAGGATACGGCCCACTGCTCCCGCTGAGCCGCAAAGAGCTTGAAAGCCTTGCCTTCCAGCTCTACCAGGGCTTTTCGAATAACCGGTTTATCGGCGCCGTGCCGGCGCTCGATATTCATCATCGAAACCAGGGGGATGCCGCCGGGAATCCACTCGGAGGCCGGGGCGGCGAGGTTGCGTATCGAGGCGATGTAGCCCGAAAGCCCGTTGAGGGCCAAGAGAAAGGCTGTAAAGCCCAGGGAATAGCAGTAATCCGCATCGAAGTTGGTCGGGAAGGCGCATCTGCCTTCGTAGCCCATAAAGTGGCTCTGATAATCGAACTTGCCCTTGTAACTGCCCTGGGCGGCCATTGCCGCCAGTCTTTCCTTGACCATGGCAACCAGAAGTTTTTCGGTTTCAATTCTTGAAACCTGGACGTTGCCGTGGGGGTCCCTGTCCCAGCAGAGCTGGGCGCGAATATCTGAAGGAAGAGAAAGAAAAAGGGCTTTTGAATCCCCGGGCAGACGCTCGGCAATAAAGCCTACCTGGGCGTCGAGAGATGGCAGGGCTTTAAAGGACTCTGCGTCCCGGGCGAGCAGCTCGTTGATGCCCGCGATAAGAACCTTCATCTCGGGTATGAATTCGATGAGGCCTTCGGGAATGAGGACAACCCCGAAATTCTCACCCCCGGCTGCCCGTGCGGCAACCGAAGCGGCGATGTTTTCGACGATAGCCGAAAGGCTGGTTTTATGCGCCTCGACCTCCTCGGAGATCAGGGCTACGTTGGGCCTGGTCTGCAGGGCGCACTCAAGGGCGATATGAGAGGCCGAGCGGCCCATCAGCCGTATAAAATGCCAGTATTTCCGCCCTGAGGGAGCGTCGCGGCATATGTTGCCGATGAGCTCGGAATATACCTTTGTAGCGGTATCGAAGCCGAAGGAAGACTCGATCCATTCGTTCTTTAAATCGCCGTCTATTGTCTTGGGAACGCCTACCACAGCGATGGTTGCGCCATGAGAGGCAAAATACTCAGCCAGAAGGGCCGCATTGGTGTTGGAGTCGTCGCCGCCCACAACTACAAGGGCGTCCAGCCTGTGCTGCCTGGCGACCGCCAGAGCCTTCGCAAACTGCTCGGGGCTTTCTATCTTGGTTCTTCCTGAGCCAATCATGTCAAATCCGCCGGTATTTCTGTAGGCATCCACCAGGGCTGCGTCGA
>JAVEYV010000301.1:0-3434 GCA_034003305.1 Spirochaetia bacterium
CGGGAAGGCTATGACCGTGGTTACCTCCGGCATCTATGAGCGCTTTTTTATTGAACAAGGACTTCGCTACCATCACATTTTGGACACGAAAACCGGCTACCCTGCCGATTCAGGCTTGGTATCGGTTACCATCATCGCCGCATCGAGCATCGACGCCGACGCGCTTTCCACATCGATTTTCGCCCTTGGCCTGGAAAAGGGGATGAAGCTTGTTAAAACTCTGCCAAAAATACGGGCTGTATTCATCGATGATAAGCGGAACGTCTACCTGAGTCCGGGCACCGAATCGATCTTCAGCTTGACGAATACTAATTATAAACTGGCCGAAGGGGATTTTTAGCCTTCCTCCGCAAAACGCAAAGCCGCCTCAGCCCAGCGCGATATTTTCGTCCCCTATTTCCCGGGGCGGTTCCATCTCTACCAATCCGAGCTTGAAGAAACACCAGGGAGCGCCGATAGCCGCCCAAAATCCCACGACACCGTAGCGGATGAAGCGCACCAGGGCTTGCTGGGACAGCACCGGATCTTTGATCAGTATTTTAGGTACACTGTATACCGCCAGCAGACTCGCCAGCCCTAAAAGATAGCGCAGAACCTTTTTTATCACGCTTCCTTTGGCGGAAAAGCGCAAAAACCGGCTCGCCAGGGCAAATCCCAACGCACTGCCGAAAAAAGCACCCGCCATTCTCGTGTCATCGGGCATGAGAAAATTCATGCCCAGGGTGAGGGCGGAGATGAGAATGATGCGCGCTCTTAAATTCCAGTTGTGGAGAGTAGCTTCGATTTTTTTCCCCAGACCGAAAAAGAGACCCAGCACCAGCGCGCCCAGCACCCATCCTCCTAAAATATCGGTGGGGAAATGAACTCCCAGGTAGAGACGGGAAAGGCCTACAAGGAGCGGGATGAGGGCAAATGCCACAAGCCCGAGAAGCCTGGGCAGAATAGAGAGCGCCGCGCCCCAGAAGGTAAGGCTCGTCTGAGAATGGCCCGAGGGGAAACCGTAGCTCGTCTCCCTGGCCAGACCGAGGGATGGATCCAGATCATAAGGGCGTGGCTGATGAAAAAGTTCTTTAGTCCATAGGTTGAGAAAAGCCGAAAAGAGAACGGTAATGCCTATCCGCGCTCCCGATTCCCTGCTCACGCACCAGTAAATAAGGGGAAGCATGGCCAGAACGAAGCCTTCGGAGCCAAAGAAGGTAATGATTTCCATGACCCCCAGCATCCCGGGACCCAAGGATTTCTGAATTCCCTCAACTACCTCAAGGCCCCATAAAAGTATGGATTCAGGCACCAGTTCCTCCATGGCATCAATTGTGAAAATATATGCTTTATTGTTGTAAGTATATCCATGGCCAGGCTGGGCCGCAAGGCGAGTTTCAACAGCCTGTATTGACGAGGCAGGACGGATATAGTACAAGGATCAGGAACCGCCGGCATGGTGAAATGGCATACACGGTAGACTCAAAATCTGCTGCCTGCGAGGGCGTGTGGGTTCAAGTCCCACTGCCGGCATAAAAAGGCTGCCTGGGAATTACCCGGCAGCCTTTTTATTCACCCCCGGGGCTTCATCCCAAGGATGGTCTTATAGCAATACTCTTTATTCCCGCATTAAAACTGAATCATCATAGTGGCAATAGCCATCATATAGGCGGTCTGAAGTTCCAGCGAATAGTGCTGGAAGTCGGAATAGGTGGCGCCGGTTACCGCGTCGGCTACCACATATACCATATCCTCGGCCGCGGTATACCCGGCTGCCTTGGCGCTGGAATCAACGCTCTTGTCCTCGGCCACAGAAACCTTGGCCTTCTTGAGTTCAGCGTCGGCGAACTTGGCTGTGGGCTTGGACTTGAAGAAATCCAGGGTAGCCTTATTGTTATAGCGGTACCCGATGGAACTGGCGCTCAGAGGCATGTATACCGAGTCCTTATTGGCCTTGTCCATGTGGCCGTAGTGGACGGTCTGCGAAGCCTTTTTCCCAACGGTAACCTTAAGTCCATCGATCTTGACATTGACGAGGCTGTCTTCCCGGGCTGCCTTTACATAGGCCTCGGCGCGAACCGGGTTGGACATGAGACCTTCAAAGTCGCGCTCGTACTGACGGGTTGGTTTGGCAAAACCATTGGCGCCGGGAGTGTACTGAGACCATACTCCGGGGCCGCCGGGGGCTTGGTTATAAATATAGAACATATAGCCTCTGATCTGCGGATTGGGATTGCTCAGGTTGGCAAAGGGATCGGGGACGCGAACAACGGCGCCGTCTGCAAGTGCCTTGCCGTCGGGAGTGTTGTACTCCGCCCAGCCGCCCGGACCCTGCCACTCTTCCAATTCAGCGGCGATCACCTTACCGCTATGGTCCACTGTCACGGTCGCGGCGCCGACGTAGCCGCCCTGATGGGCTACAAAGTACTTGGTTGCGGTCTGGGCTGCGGCCAGGCCGCCGATCACCGCGAAAACAACAAGAAATGCGATGAGTTTACGGTTCATACGTATTCCTCCTCATAGTCTCAACCAGACCAGACGGCCCGGCGAGGAGGAATACTACACCTTAATATATTCGTACCTCAATATTCGAAATTACAAATAGTGCAAAAAACGTCTAAATGTGGTGACTTTTTTTAAAAATGTAAAAGAAATGTAATTCCCCAAAAGAACTTTTCGCCTCCCGGGAAGTAACTCAGGAAGAGCGGATCCAGGCTCGGGAACCTATACCCGGCCCGAAGGCCAATATAGGCAAACTCAAAAATTCCCAAGGCCGCTCCCGCCCCGGCGGAGAACATCAGGCCATTCTTGTCGGCGATCGATGGGCATTTATAAAGGCCGCCATAGTATCCGGCGTCGCCAAAAAGGTAGGCTATAGGGCGCAGGCCCTCCACGCCGAACAAGGCAGGGCCGACGAGCCGCAGATCCAGGCTCAGCTCGGCTTTTTGCGTTGCCTCGTAGCCCCAGGGCTGGTATCCCCGAATAGAATCACCCACACCGTCTCTCAGGTGCCTGCCGCCGAAACTAGTCAGGACATACAGAGGGATATCCGACCCTCCCGCAAAGTCGCCGGCCGCGAAAAACCCTAGATACGAGGAAAGACCGTTCCGGGGATAGGATCCCAGGGTAAACAAAGGCAGATAGGCCTCGAGCCGTGCCGAAGCCCTGAAAAAATCCGAAGCTCCTGCCAGGGCGGCAATGGAAGGGCCGTATTCGAAGGAAAGCTCGGCAGCCCCGCCCCGCTTTATCCATGAATCGTTTTCAACCCCGGCCAGGCCTAGCCCCCCAATGGCCGAAAAAGCGAAGAGTTCCTGGGCATCGGGGAAAAAGCCGGCGGAAAGATTCGTGGAATTTTTTTCGAACCTGCCCCGGGCGAGGCCGAAGAATTCGAGGCTTATGTCCGTTTGTCCCGGGAGGGCGATCCTGTACATCGGACCCAGATCGACCTGACCATT
>JAVEYV010000302.1:0-3417 GCA_034003305.1 Spirochaetia bacterium
ATAATCCCGTTTGAAGAGGAAGGACACGTCCTTGTCGTTGAGGATGTCGCCAAGAGCGGAAATATAAAGGGCGTTCATCGCCATGGCGGCGTTGAAGTCCACCATGTAGCGGGCATTGCCCCGGGGCGAGTTGGACATGCCTGTTGAGGCTGCCGGGGTGGCATAGAGGCCGTTCTGCTGCTTAAAGTTTTTCTCCAGCCAGTAGTAATGCTTTTTAAGCGCGGGCATGACATCCTTAACCCGCTTTTTATTGGCTGTCTTATGGTAAAGGTTGTACTCCGCCCAGGCGAAGAGCGGCAGGGCGAGGGACTCGGGATTTTCGGGATCAGGGATGGCTGTGCCGGTTTGGACGTCGTAGCTTGCGCGAATGGCGCCGCTCTCTTCCTGCATGCTGTACAGGGCGTCCAGACCGTTGGATGCCGGGTAGATGCGGTTGCTGTATACCAGGAAAAAGGAAGAAAACACCTGCTCCATCACATCCAGGACGGAACGCTGAGGATAGTGGAAGAATTTGATCTTTTCAAAAGGGGTTCCGGCGCCGCCGGTTGTCCAGCAGTCCGATGCCCAGGCCCAGGTTCTATCGTAAATCTCCACAAAATCCTGATCATAAAAATGGATTCGTGGAAAGTCTTTCTTGTTCAAGTACGGCCCCTCTCCCGGGCGATTGCGTCAACCGCGGCGTCCCCGGGATTGGACGCAGCTGTTCGCAAAGCTTCCCATAATGTGAGCTTTGCTATCAGTCTGTTGTATATTTTCACTATAATGATCTTCGTTACCTTTGTCAAATTTTATTGCCTGTCCGCACTTCAGTTGTCAGAATTTTTCATTCGCAAGCGCACTATACAATCGTCAAGTTCGGCTTCGCCCTTAACGATATCTTCCGCTAAAGCCCTGCAATCAGGGGCTCCACAGGCTCCGCAGTCCAGGCCGGGAAGACCGGCTGCCAGTTCTTCGAGTTTTTCCGCCATGGCCAGCGCCTTTTCAAGGTCTCTATCCAGCACCATGACGGGTTTGGGCTGCAGCTCGGCCTCCCAGCCCAAGCCTTCGAAGCCGACGCAGTCGGTTTGAGCGATTCCGGCGCAATCGGGCCGGACAGCACCTATTCCGTCTGTTTCAGCCTCGGTGCGGGAGCTTTGTTCGGCTTTCTGACTCACCGATACCGCTTTTATGGCGGTTCTTGCCACATGGGGATTGGCTACGACCATCGGGCCGCCCACACAGCCCCCGGGGCAGGCAAGGGCTTCGATATAGGGGATGTCTTCCAACTTTCCGTTGTCGATCTCTTCGAGGAGGGCGATCAGATTGTCGATTCCGTCAACCGAAACCGCTCCGGTGACGT
Organism: Spirochaetia bacterium; assembly: GCA_034003305.1. GTDB lineage: Bacteria > Spirochaetota > Spirochaetia > Treponematales > Rectinemataceae > UBA2256. Next base: position 1,340 of record JAVEYV010000302.1, read on the forward strand.
TGAGCGCTTCCAATTCGCCGTCGGACCTGGCCCAGCCGAAGCCGCCGCCGAGTCCTGCGATTCGCTGGAAGATGGGAGGGTTTTGTGTGTCCGGATGCGCCGTCTCGGCGGCGGTCTTGCGTCGTTGAATCGCCTTTTTTAGCGGGGCATAAATGTCCTGAAACGAAAAGACGGCATCCACTTCGGATTTTTCGTAGCCTAAGGGATTTCTGATCGCTGTCACTTTTGACGTGCAGGGACTGATAAAAAACACGCCTACCCGGGGCTGATCCTCGCTATCCTTGATTTCCGCCGCGCTGCCTGTACCACCGGCATCAATGCCCGATTTCTTCAGTCTGCCGCGCAGTTCCCGGGCCGCTATCTCAAAGGGCGGAAGCAAATGAACGAGGTTGGGGATCAGCGAAGGAAAGCGAAGCTGCACAAGGCGCACAACCACCGGGCAGGCGCTGGAAATGAGGGGGCGCGGCCCGACTGCCCTGAAATACTCTTTTGTAGCCCGGCCCAAGCGGGCCGCGCCCCACGCCACATCGAACACTTCATCAAATCCAATATCGCGCAACGCTAAAAAAACAAGGTCGGGCGATACGTCCACTCCAAACTGCCCGTAGAGCGACGGAGCCGGAAGAGCTACCTTTATGTCGTACCCTTCCATCACCGCCAAGGGATCGGAGATCCATTTTTTTGCGCCCTTAGGGCAGGTTCGTATGCATTCACCGCAATCGATGCAGCGATCTTCAGCAATATGGGCCTTTCCGTCCCGTACCCTGATCGCCTGTGTCGGGCAATGTCTTACGCAGGTAGTGCAGCCGATGCACAGCTCTTTATCGAGATATACCGAGTGAAAATAAGTGGCTGTCTGCTCCTGCGTCTCTGCCGCCCCGCTCATGTCGCAAGCTCCGCCTGCTTAATGATAAAGACAAGCCGAATCCTTGTGCCCGAGCCCTTGGCCGTATTCACATCCATGCTGTCGGCGTTCCTTTTCATATTGGGCATGCCCATGCCCGCGCCGAAGCCCATGCTCCGCACTTCTTCGCTGGCGGTGGAATAGCCTTCTGTCATGGCCAGCTCCAGATCGGCGATGCCCGGACCCTTGTCCTGAAACAAGAGCTCAACCTTGTCCGGACTGATTTCCAGCTCCGCCTCGCCGCCGCCGCCATGAATAGCGATATTCATTTCGCCCTCGTACATCGCGATGGCTATTCGCTTGACAAAATTCTGATCCAATCCCAGGCGGGCCAGAAAACGCTTGGCTTCGGTAGAAGCCTTTCCCGCCGCGGAAAAATCCATGGAGGGAATCGTAAAACTAAGCTTCACCGGCAGCCCCTAATTGATTTCCCGAACACCGCCCCCGCGCAGTCCGGCTTCGTAGAGCCTTCCGCAGGCGAGGAACATGGAGTACTTGGAGGTCAGAAGGGTCATGCCCATTTCCTTGGCCATTTCGATAAGATCGGATGTGGGCTTTTTCCCCCGGACAAAGACGATAACCTTGATATCCAGAAGATCGGCGGTTCTCAGCGCCTGGGGATTCATCAAACCTGTCAGCAACACAACCCTGTCCTTTACAAAGGCCATGACGTCGCTCATCAGGTCCGCCCCGCATGCCGAGTCGAGATCCAGCCCTAGCTGCTCCTCTCCTGTAAATACCTTGGCATCGAGAATCCGAACAATATCTTCAACCTTCATCGTGTTCCTCCATGGAGCCGGCAAAGCAGCGCAATCTCCGCTAATTACAGGGGCATCCTGCCTCTGAACGATCGGGCAAGGGTAAGCCTGTCCGCATATTCCAAATCCCCGCCCACGGGAATGCCCGTGGCCAGCCTGGTTACCCGCACCCCTTCCCGTTCCAGTACCTTGCGGATATACAGCGCCGTTGTGTCCCCTTCGACGGTCGGGTTTGTCGCGAGCACCACTTCTTCTATCAGTGTTTCATGATTTTCGGATACCGAGTCCGAATCGGCCCCTTCGCTTCGGCCTTCCCTCACCCGCTGGACCAGCGAAGCAATACGAAGCTTATCCGGCCCTATGCCATCCAGGGGCGAAAGTAGCCCTCCCAGCACGTGGTAGAGCCCCTTGTATTC
>JAVEYV010000303.1:0-1432 GCA_034003305.1 Spirochaetia bacterium
GCCTGTCTAGGTGGACAATCGTGGCCCGGGAGAAGAACCCGTCCCCCTTCGCGGTGTCGGAGACCGCGTCTTGAAAGGAGTCAGCGGTCGTCCCCGCGAGCCAATTTGTGCAGAGGGATCTCATTGAGACAATCCCGTGGGCGTCCGTCCTATCTTCCTTATCCAGGTCGGTGTTGTAGATAGCGAGCATAAGGGGAACAAGACCTTCGTTATACTTCTGCTTCCCGAGGAACGTGGAGAGCTCCTCCGTCACGACGCCTATCTCGCTTGTTTTCGTGTATTTCCAAATCGAGCCGTCCTCGTTGTGGAGGAGTTCCCCATCCGCGTCTCGGAGCTCCACCTCGGAGCCCTTCTCCGTTCCCATCCCCCGGCGCCCCCTCCACGAGAGGGCTGCCTTGAGGGGACGCGTGGTGGAGAAGTCCATGATGAGGGGGACGTGGGTTTTCATCGCCCGAACCCAGGGTTCGGAGAGCTTCCCCTCGTAGGGTCTCTCCGCCTCTCCCTTTATGGGGCGATCCACAGGACCTATCCCACTCTTATACACGCGCACTGCGCGTCCCACCGCCTTGCCTTTCTTCGAGGAGGGGGGACCCGAGAGGATGATGTAGAAATTCGGGAAGAGGGGGTCGTCCTTAAACCACTTCACCCAGGCTTCCCGCTTTATCGCCATCGCGAGACACCACACCGCGCTCCACGCCGAGTACGCGACGGGAACCTCGGAGTTGTATAACCCGATCACGAAGTCTTGGATGAATCCGGGCTGGGAGGGGAGGAACGCCTCGAAGGGATCAAGGGCACGGGGACATCGGAGGGAAAAGTCCTCCCGGGATAGGGGCGTCGGGCGCTCAAGCATAAAGGCTCCTTATTTGGGTAGAGGTTTGTCATCGTAATATAAGGTCTTTTCGCTATATCTGAGCGCCGTGACGCCTCGAGGACGGGATTCCTCGGTGATCCTTAGGGCAAGGGAGAGGGGGATGCGGGCGACGAGGGTCCCCGCCCTCGGGGGACGGAGGGCAAAGAAACGTGTTCTCTCGAACTCCGCTTCCGCGTGGAGGATCCCCTCTCCTGGTCCCGGGTAATGCATGATGATGAGGGTTCCCTCTACCCCCGTCTCTTCGCGCATGAGGGTGAGGAAGAGGATCGCAAGGTCCTCACAGTCCCCGTTCCCCCTCCGCAAAGTATCGGACGGTGGGGACCAGTACTCTATGAGGTCGCTCTTGAAGGGAAGGGAGCGTTCTAAGAAGGTCGCCATCTCCCAGGCTTTCTTGGAATGGGAGGGCTTGGGGCGAGGAGATGGGGTGGGAGGGGGAGGAGGGGGTGGAGGTGGGAGCGGGGGGAGATAAACGGGCGTGGGGGTAGAGGTCGTGACCCGTTTTATCGCCTCGATGGGAACATCCCGGATCGCGAGAGCGGGGGAGGTCATCCATTCCCC
>JAVEYV010000303.1:1532-3414 GCA_034003305.1 Spirochaetia bacterium
TCATATCCCCCCACGAGGGACCCCATGAGAGCTCCACGGGGAACACAACGCCTTTATACCCCGCGACGTCGATAGGCCTTTCCATCTCCTCAACGAGCGCCCTCGCGGCCTCGCGGGCTTCGGCGAGGGGGGTCTCAAGATAAAGGGCGTCGTGGAGTTGGAGGATTATATGAGTGTTCGGGGTTTTCGTCCCTGCGTGGAGACGTTTATGGAGCCGTATCATAACCATGTTCACGAGGTCCGCGCCCGAACTCTGGGGGCCGTAGTCCAGGGCCTCTCTCGCGATCGCGGAGCGAGGGCCTAGGAATACCCTCCTCCGTCCGAACGCGTTCTTGAGAACCCGAGTGCGCTGAACCTCGGTGATCGTAGAGGACGTCCAGGATGCGAGGGCCGGGTGGAGGGCGAGACGCCTCGCGTGGAGGGCTTTGAGTTCAGGTAGGGAGAAAGGAAGCGTTTTACATTTAATCCCCATCTGCTTAAACACTCCCTCAAGCCCTCCTCCGTAGTTCGTCCCGAGGACGTACACCTTGATCGCGTCCCGGATGTCCTTGTAGGAGGGATCGTCCTTAGGGATCCCGAGGGTGTCGCGGATGATCGCGTCATAAACCTTGATCCCCGCGTCGAAGTCGCGGATCGCGAGGTCGTCCCCGCTTAGGTATGCGATCATCCTTGGTTCGAGGGAAGCGTAGTCGGCGCCCACGATGACGTTCCCGGGGGCGGCGACGAATAACGTCCTTGCCTCCTTGGGTATGTTCTGCCCATTCCCAACCCCGAGGGCCCTCTTGTCCCCACTCGAGAGGCGTCCCGTCGCGGTGCCCGCCATCTTGAAGGGGAAGTGGACGCGACCATCGTTCCATGTCTCGAAGTCTCCATACGTCGAGAGGAGTTTCGAGACCTCCCGGAGGTCGAGGACACCCGAGAGGAAAGCGTCCGTCCGTTCGAGGGCGACGAGTTCGCCCTTCGTCGCGGATGGGGGGCGCCTCATCCCCGCTATCTCGTGGACGCGAGCTCGCGTTTTTGTGAGGATCCCTTGGATCGCCTCGTCGTCGAGGGACGTTCCTCCCTTCTCGGTGTGCTTACGGGGGGCGCCTCGGGGGAGGACGAGCGGGGTGAGCTCAAGGACCCCCGCGAGGTCCTCGCACTTCCCAAAGACGGCGCTCGATGACTTCCGGACGACCTGGCCCTCTAACGACACGAGTCGGGAGGCCTCCTTCTTCGTAACGATGAGCCCCGCCTTTGCGCGTTCGCGGAGCGCGTCCCGTTCCTTCGTGAGAATATCTATCTCAAGGGTCCGGGCGCGGAACGAGGCGAGGGCCTTTTCGAGTCCCGGGGGAACGTCCCCATAGACGAAGTATGTGAGGTGGGGCCCCGAGGCGAGATTGAACCCGGAGGGGAGGGAGAACGATTCCCGCAAGTCGCGTTCGAGGGTTTTCGCCCTCAATGTGAGCTCCCTCTCCCACTTTCGTTGGGCGTCCCGGTCAAACCCTACCCCGACGCGTGTCATCTCCATGACGGGCTCCACGAGGGGTAAGGACACCTTTGTGTACGTGTCCCACACCCCGAGAGCGCGGGCGTCGGCGATCATAGGGGGGAGGATCATATGGAGCACAACGCAGTCCCAGAGGTTGTACTCGCGGAGGGCCTTGTCGGGGAGAGAGAGGGTCGCGGCTTCCTTATCCTCGAGGGTATTCTTCCAATATGGGATATCCGCGTAAACGCTCGCAACATACGATAGGCGGTGTTTGAGTTCGGGGTGGATCGCGTGGGAGAGGAGGAGGGTGTCGTGGGCGAGGTTCCCAACCTTGAACCCTTTCGCCCGGAGGAAGGCCATGTCATAGGTTGCGTTATGGATGATGACAGGACACGCCCCGAGAATCCTCTT
>JAVEYV010000304.1:0-3413 GCA_034003305.1 Spirochaetia bacterium
TAAGACGCGTACCAGTTCCGGCAGCCCTGCAATACCTCGCGAGCCGACAGTAAGAGCGACTGTTGAACCAGGGGCCAGGGTTTTCAGCATTCCCTCTTTTTCAAAACCCTTATTCACCGCTTCTTGTATATTCTCTACTTTCGGGCGGGAAAAACGTTGTGCGACTTTTGCCATTCTGGGCAAAGGAATATTTTCCAGCAAATCGTCCACCGCGCTCATAAACCCAGCACCTCCCGAAAGCAGAATACCGAGAACGCTTATGTATCAGGCCCTTCCCTGATGAGATTTTTTCCGGGCTGAATAAAAAGCCCACACAATCGATAGCAGGGAAATTATTAGAAATGTGGCTGAAATGGGACGAGTCAGGAGAACGCCCCAGTCGTTGCGCGACACCACAAGGGCGCGATTGAGGTTTTCTTCCGCCATGGGGCCCAATATGACGCCCAAGACCAGGGGAGCTCCAGGATAGCCGCGTTTGCGCATGAAGTAGCCTATGATTCCAAACGCAAAGGCAACCAGGACATCGTAGAGGCTGTTGCCCAAGGTATACGCGCCTACCACGCAGAATACGGCAACTATCGGCATCATGAGCATGGGCGGGATATCCAGTATTTTTGGAGAAATCTTCGCCGCGGCGAGACCCAGGCCCAGCATCATAAACTGGATAACGAACATGCCTGAAAGAAGGGAGTAGACTACTTCCGGTCTTTCGACAAAAAGCAGCGGCCCCGGGCGCACGCCAATGAGGAGCAGGCCTCCCAGCATAATAGCGGTAGTGACATCGCCGGGAATGCCAAGGGTAAGCATGGGGATGAGCGCTCCGCCGGTGGTGCCATTATTGGCCGCCTCAGGCGCAGCGATGCCTTCTATGAGACCCGTACCGAACTGGTCTTTTTTCTTGGAAAGATTTTTAACAATATCGTATGCCAGGAAGCATGCTATCGCACCGCCTGTGCCTGGTATTATGCCGATAGCAGTACCTATGATGGCACCGATAAGCATGGCTGGCAGTATTCTTCTGAGTTCCTTGGAATTAAGCATAAAATTGCTTAAATCCTGTTTTACGATTTCAACTTCCGCCCCTTTTTTGCGCTCCGCGTCCTCGAAGAATTGGGAAAGGGCAAATATTCCGATAAGAACCGGGAGCATGGAAAAACCGCCCATGATATAGGGGTTGCCGAAGGTAAAGCGCTCAATGCCCACGATGGTGTCTATTCCCACGGTGGAGATCAGTAAACCGAAAAATCCCGATATAAGGCCTTTAACAATATTTTTTGTGGAAGAACCCGCCATGATGGTCAAGCCAAAAATTGAGAGCGAAAAATATTCCGCCGCCTGGAATTTCAAGGCGACCTTAGCCAACTGGGGCGCGATGAGGGCTAAACAGAGGGTGGAAAAGAGACCCCCAAAAAAAGAACCTATCAAAGCGGCGGAAAGGACTTTCCCTGCCTGGCCCTTCTTTGTCATCGGATGACCGTCCAAGACTGTCGCTGATGCGGCAGGGGCTCCTGGAGTATTGATCAGTATGGCGGAAATTGAACCGCCGTACATTCCGCCGCAGTACAGACCCGCCATGACGAGCAGGGAGACCTCGGGTGGCAGTTTGTACACCATCGGCAAGAGAAGAATTATGCCCATGGACGAAGTTAAGCCGGGGATAGCACCAATGATTATCCCGCCGATAATCGCCAACGTAACAAAAATAAACGTAATAGGATCGAAAATACCTAAAAAACCTTGTAGGAACAGACCCATTGGATTCCTCCTGAACTTTCGTGGGGCGTGAAGCGGTCAGAAAAGGATAAATCGCGGAAGCAGGACCTGGAACCCGTAATAGAACACTACGTAGATAATCGCCGTAGTGACCAGGCTGATCGCTACTCCTTTCAAATACCGCCTGTAGCCGAAAAACCAAATAGCAAAAAACAGGAATAATGGAGTCAGGAGGAGAAATCCGAGATAGAACATCCCCCGAATATACGCGAATACGACAATAGCCATGAAAAATGGGCGTTTGATCATCTGCAAAGAAATCGGTTTGCCGCCTGAATCCTTGGCTGGATATCCGGCCTTTGACTTCCAGGGCATATTTTGCAGGGATAAGGCTAGGCCTAAAACAAAAAGCACCCCGGCTACTACCATGGGGTATTCTCCCGGGCCAATGCCTATCCTAGCATCGGGCATTTTTCCGGCTATAAAAAAAACGGCCACCGAAAGTGCCATTATGCCTATACCAGTACCTAAATCTACCTTCGACACGATTGAGCCTCCAGCGCGTTGAGAATACCTTAGGGGACACACGGGGCTGCCGGCAGAAAAAATCCGCCGGCAGCCCCGTGCTGCTTACTTATTTGTACTTGTCGCCCAGTTTCTTTTCTTTGATGATCCGCATGTATTCGAGATCAGCTTTCTTTGCGAGCTCTCCCAAATCCTTGGAATTGAGATAGGAAATATTGGTGTTCATTTCCTTCATGCGCTTCTGGAAATCGGGATCTTCTATACATTTTTTGAAGATGTCGTGAAGTGCGGCGACAATTTCGGGAGGGGTATTGGGAGGAGCCATAATCCCGCGCCAGTGGCCGAGAATGATATCGAACCCCTGCTCCTGGGCAGTTTTTACATTGGGAAGCTGGCCGGGACGAGCCGGGCCGAAGACACCGAGCATTCGCAGAGAGCCATCCAGAACGTTGGTGATGCCTTCGGACGCGATGGACATGGATGCGTCCACCTGGCCGTTGAGCACGCCGATAACCGCGGGGCCGCCGCCGGTAAACGGAACGTGTGTCACATTGATCCCTGTGTAATCTTCAAAGAACAGGGCGGAGAAGTGCGCGCCGCCGCCGGTGCCCGCGTTGCCCAGGTTGATCTTGCCGGGATTGGCTTTGGCATAGGCTACAAAGTCCTTGAGGTCTTTAAAGGGAGAGTCGGCTTTTACCAGCACATGGGAGTAGTCTTCCACCAGTTTCATGACCGGAGTGAATTCCGTGGCGGTAAAAGGAACGGAGTTCATGTGGGTCTTGATTGTATGAGCCGTATTCCAATGCAGGATGGTGTAACCGTCGGGCCGCGCGTTGTTCTTGAATTCCATGATTCCCGGAACGCCTGCCGCCGCGCCTACGTTCTTGACGACCAAGGGCTGCCCGTTGGCATATTTCGGGAAAATACTGGCTAAAGAACGGAATATTAGATCGGCTCCACCTCCGGCCGCCCAGGCGACTACAGCCTCAACAGGGCGATTGGGAAAGTTTTTGACACTCGCCTGCGCCCCCAGAGATCCTATGAGCATCGCTGCAATCAGGACCGCTACCATCAATCTTTTCATTTGTATTCCTCCAACATATTCTTATGCCCCTCAAAAGAGAGGTCATCGATGATGAAAGGAAGGAAAGTTGCCGGCTCAAAGATTTGACCAT
>JAVEYV010000305.1:0-3407 GCA_034003305.1 Spirochaetia bacterium
ATATACCGCGCAACTGGCCGATGGCATCCGCGCTGTCGCTTACCTTATTGCTGCTGGTAGCCATCATGCTCCTGCTCCTGTACTATCTGTTTCGTAAACACCAATCCCGTAGAAGGCAAGCATGAAAAGCCTCTCTGCCCCGCGCTTCTTCCGTTCCATGAATCTTACGCTGTTCACTTCAGTGATGATCTTTCTATATATCCCCATCCTGATCCTGATCATCTTTAGCTTCAACGATGCCAAGATCATCACCGGCTGGAAAGGCTTCACCTTGAAATACTATGTGCAACTCTTTAACAACCCCACGATCAAGGAAGCCTTTTGGAATACCATGCTGATAGCCGGCTTGTCCACCCTGATATCCACTACTCTGGGTATCCTCACTGCCCTGGGGATGGAGAATCCCAGGTTCAGCGGGCGCAAGATCATGCAGGGTCTGATCTACGTGCCGCTGGTGATCCCGGATATCCTGATGGGAGTGTCCCTGGCCTTGCTATTCAATTTCACCCGCGTTACCACCGGGATGATCACTGTCCTCATTGCGCATGTCACCTTTTGTGTGTCCTACACGGCGATCGTTATCCGATCTCGATTGGAGGGCTTCGATTACTCGCTGGTGGAAGCTGCCCAGGATCTGGGGGCGCGTCCGTCGTACATATTCTGGAAGATCAAGTTTCCCCTGATGATGCCCGGTATCATCGCGGCTGCTCTCCTGGCTTTTACCTTGTCCATCGATGATTTCATCATCACGTTCTTCACCTCTGGGCGTGGCTTTGACACTCTGCCGATCTATGTGGAAGGTACCATTCGCCGCGGCACGATTACCACGATCAATTCTCTGTCCACCTTGATGATAGCCTTTACTTTATTCCTGGTGGTGATCACCAAGCGCGTTCGCAAGATCATGATCTCTGCTCTGTAGGGATATTAGTCTCGACGATCTTGTGCATAAAGAAACTCTTGACGCCCGATAGCTACAAAAATAGCATGCGCGTGAAGCTTGCTTTTGCTTTTTGTCTTCATCCAAAAAATATGGGAGAGAATACCTTTATGCTTAAATGGGCGAAACACATATACTTAGCTCTGATGTTGCTAAGTATCATCGGCTTGGGGGCCATGGTCCCACCGCATCCCCTCTACAAACAAGTGCCTGACAACTGGCAGCAGGTTCAGCCCGAAATCACAGGCATAAACAGCGGCGATACTACTGTCGCAAAATTGCTACAGGCAAGAAGGGAAGCAAACAAGAACGGAGAACTGCCCCAAAACATCCTGGCTTTGATGGTTCAGTTCAGTGATGTGCAGTTTCGCACGGCAAGCGAGTATCCTGATTATCTGGGTCATGATCAGGCCTATTTCGAGCGCTGGATGCTGCACTTGCAGGATTTCTACGCTGACGCGTCGCACGGGAACTACGTGTTTGATTACACTGTGTATCCGCAAGTATTTACTCTGCCATCGACTATGGCCTACTACGGTCAGGACAGCTCCAGTCGCACGGACGTGAATCTGCCCTATATACTTAACGATCTTATGCCCTTTTGCGACAATTTGATCAATTTTAACGAGTACGACGGAGTGGTTATCTTCCACGCCGGGGCTGGACAAGAATCCGATATAGATAGCCAAAGACCCGATAATATCTGGAGCACCTTTCTTACCCGGCGTACCCTGCAAGAAGCCTATGATCCGGAAAATGACGAATATCCGGGCTTTGGCACCGATGATGGCGCGGTTTTGACGAACGTGGTCATCGTTCCCGAGGATGAGTTTCAGGATTATTTCCCCACCGAGGGTGAAGATGCCAGCGCGTATCTATTTAGCATTTACGGTGTTTTAGCCCATCAATTTGCGCACATCCTGGGTTTGCCAACGCTTTTTGATAACGACAGCAGCAATGGACGCAGCCAGGGCATCGGCAATTGGGGATTGATGGGCACCGGAGTGTGGAACGCATCGGGATATGTGCCTGCTCAGTTAAGCGCCTGGTGTCGTTACTATCTGGGTTGGGAGGATGCCGTTACCATTACTCAGGATAGTGCGGAGCTTCCGGTGGATCACTTTCTGGACCACCGCCCTGAGGCCGTTCGGCTCTATAAAGTTCCCATCACTGATTATGAGTATTTCCTCATCGAAAACCGCCAGCAAAACCCCGATGACAGCACCGATCCATACCAGATGCTGCCTAGCTACACCTTCAAATTGCTCCCCGAGGGCGAGCAGGATTATTATGAACAGCTTCCTTTGCTGCCCTATTTTAACATGATGGAAAACCGCTATAGTGGCTGTGAATGGGATTTCTTTCTGCCCGGATATGGCATGAGCCCCACCCAGAATGGCAGCGGTCTGCTGATCTGGCACATCGACGAGATGGTTATCGCCCAAAGCTTCACAGCCAATTTCGACAAAAACAGCATAAATTCCGAGCATTGGCACAAAGGAGTGGATCTGGAGGAAGCTGATGGCTTCCAACATCTTGATGTTCCCTATGTGGATGAGTATAAGTATGGCGGCCCGTTCGATAGCTTCCGCCAGGGGCATAACGATTACTTCGGCAACGAAACTTACGAAGGCCTTACCTGGCTTCCCACAGCGGAGAGCTATTATGGTGGAGTAGCCCTGGAAATCCTTGATGTTAGCCAGAGTGCGAACCGCATGACCTTTGAAGTTCGTTTTGCCTGGAAGCTGGATTCAGAATTTGAAGGGGAGAACACCATCCCCGCTGCAGCCATAGATTTTGACAACGACGGCGCGGATGAAGTATTCTATCCCATGCCCGATGGCAAACTGGTGATGTTCAAAAATGGCGCCATGATGCCAGATTTCCCGATCCAAATCCAGCCAATCCCCTTCCCATATACCTGGGATGGCACAGACGCTTACATCCCCGTTCAGACAGAGACCCTGGCCAGTCTTTACAAACTGAACCGTGCGGAACACCGTTATCCCATCAGCTTGCCGGGGTATAAATGGTTAAGCCACCCGATTGATTGGGGATTGGAACTGATAATGCCCATGGAAATCCTGGAGACGGGCGAATCGGTGATCCTCAGCTATCTGAAGGATGAAGCCCAACTGGCCGATGATCGGATTACGCTCGCTGCTCCCTTGAAATCGAACCTGCTTCTCACCGACGATACCCTCTATGGTCTCAGCCTGAGTGAGGGAGATTCCTTTTACACGCTGTGGAAATATGACCTTCCCTTCACAAATATGGAGTACTACGACACGACGGTACCGGCGGATTCCGTCGTTGTTGGTTTGTTTGGCGCTTGTTTAAACGATGCCGGTCCCCTGAATATCATCGTGCAATGCCCTTCCAGCCTTTATGTGTTCGATCTCAGATATGGCGGGTTCAGCCCCAGGGATGGTTTCCCGGTGGTGAAGCCCGATAGCAGCTTTGCTCC
>JAVEYV010000306.1:0-3392 GCA_034003305.1 Spirochaetia bacterium
GAGAAACTATCGCAAACAAGAGCCCGGGGCTGATATCATCAGGCTTTGCAGCTCGCTGGCCGCGTGGTATTCCAGCGCGAAGTTCTCGGTTAACGTTCCTGTGGATTACACTCAGGTACGCTATGTACGCAAACCCAGGGGTAGCGCTGCTGGATTTGTGACCTATACCAATTATAAGACATGCTTTGCCAATCCGCTCGATATCCGCGCCGTGAGGAGCGAATTGGGATTGTGAAGACCGAGGGCATCATCGTTTCCATCATTCCCTTTTCGGAGAGCAGCCAGATCTGCAAGGCCCTTTGTCGCGATGCGGGGAATGTATCTTTTATCGCCAAAGGGATCCGGAAGAAAACCGAAGGCATACACCGGATGTGGGAATACGAGCTTGGTTTGACGGAACCAAAAGAAGAAGGGCTATTTTTGCTGAAGGACCTGCGTGAAATGAGAGATTATGATCAATACCCATCTCCCTCCACCTGGGCAGCAGCGGATTGCGGAGCAGAGCTTCTGACTCAGATCCTCATACCCAAAAGCGAATCCGCGGTTTACTATGCTCTGCTGAAAACTTACCTGGATTATCTGAAGACGGTATCCAGCGGTGGCATCTTCCTCTTTTGGCGGCTCATCATCCGGCTTTATATCCTGCTGGGGATAGATCTGGATGTGAGAGCATGCTCATTGTGCAAAGTACAGGGCAAGATGGTCGGGCACGCCAAATCTGGCGACCTGTACTGCGCATCTTGTTATGCCGGGGCTGGTCCGCAGACTATCCCCTTTAGCGGCGAAGCTGCGTCCATCCTGTATGCTCTGCCCGAGATAGCCAACCACTATCGGGATTTGACCGTAACCAGAGCCGCGGCCAGGGAGATATCAGCTTTTTTCGCAGATTACTATTATCAGCATTACAAACAAACGCTTAAGCTCAGGAGCCTGAACGTACTTATGCAATTCCTCGCGGGTTCTTAGAAGGGCTGGAAATCGTTTATCTGCCAGTAATACTCTTCTGCTTCCTTTTGAATCTTCACCAAGTCATCATGGTGCTTAGTTTCCCATTTCACCATCACGCGATAGAAGCTTTGTAATGCTACGTTCTCCGTCTCCTGTTCGCATTTGCGGTAAAAATCGATGGCGTTTTTCTCCAGGAGCAAAGCTGTAGAAATCGCTGAAAACAGCACCTGATCTCCACCAATCCGTTTGATGAATGTGGATGAAAAAATAGAATCTAACATATTCTCGAATGTCAGAGTATCTTTTATATCACTTACGTCTTTGTCTTTGTTGACCAGATTGTAGTATTCCAGTAAGTAGTTGTAGTGTCTTTCCTCTTCTTTCATGCGGGAAAGGAAGAATTCCTTCACTTCAGGATCACTACTGTATCCCGCGGCACTCTTGTACATTGTTACACTGTCCATCTCGCCTTGCATGGCTTTTTTTAGAGAACGCATCATGTCATTTTTCGTTGCCATTTGTAACCTCTGATTCACGTTTATTTTGAGATCGTACAAATACACTAACCGGGTATCGAGGATAGACAAGGAAAAAACGGATACGGCATTAAGGTCTGGTTCAACATCCTGCATAAGTGTAGAAAGTCAATCCATATGGAGTATTCTTGTTTAGGCCGCCTATACAATCGGGAGCTTGGGTGCTCGCAGTCAAGTACTCCAAACATGGCACCATAGCGACCGCCTTCACTTCAAAACCTAAAAACCTGAAAACCTGAAAACCTGAAAAAGGCGGTACGGCGACCGCCTGTACACCATTCCTGGTTTCCCTCGCTGTTCGAACCCTCTTGCCACCCTCCTGCGTGCCACGGAAGAGGAGTCCAACTGGGTGGCAAGTGGGTGGAAAGCCTGCGAAGCCCATATGAAGAGAGAAGATCTAACCTATTGAGAGGCCTTTGCTCTATTGGCTCATTAAGTTACGGTAATGGACTATTTGTGATGGAATGAGTGTTTGGGGGTAAAGCGGACTGCGAAGAGAACAAAAAGGCTGGACTGAAGAAGGGGAATGCCAGAGCCACATTGTAGTTGACAATTATTATGTGCTGAAAATAGGTGTACTATAGAAAATAGACCCTGTCCAAGGAGTAAAACCTATGAAAAATATCATGGTCATCGGAGCCGCCGGTCAGATCGGATCGGAACTCGTACCTTACCTCAGAGCAATCTATGGGGCGAACAACGTTATCGCTACTTACAATCACACTCCACTTCCTCAGGATTTGATGGAAGGTGGTCCCTCTGCCAAAATGGATGCCATCGACGGTAAATCGATGCAGGAAATAGTTGGGAAATACAAGATCGACACCATCTTCAATCTGGTGGCGGTGCTTTCTGCCAAAGGCGAGGCCAATCCCGCTTTCTCCTGGAAGATCAATATGGAGACCGCGTTCAACTGTCTGGAAGTGATGAAAGATGTGAAAGGCGCAGTCTTTACTCCCTCGTCCATCGGTGCTTTCGGTCCCACCACTCCTCAGGATCAAACCCCACAGGATACGATCATGCGTCCTACCACGATCTATGGTATTTCCAAGGTTGCCTGTGAACTCCTGGGCGATTATTACTATCTGAAGTATGGCGTGGATGCCCGCGGTCTGCGTTACCCCGGCATCATTTCAAACGTAACTCTGCCGGGTGGCGGCACTACTGACTACGCGGTGGAAATTTACTACGAAGCCATTAAGAACAATAGCTACACTTCAAATCTCGCCAAAGGCACTTTCCTGGATATGATGTATATGCCGGATGCCCTGCGCAGCGCTGTGGAACTGATGGAAGCCGATCCCGCCAAGCTGGTTCACCGCAATTGCTTCAACGTGACCGCCATGAGCTTTGATCCTGAGATCATCGCGTCTGCCATCCGTAAATACATGCCAGATTTTACTCTGAATTACAATGTGGATCCCATCAAACAAAAGATCGCCGAAAGCTGGCCCAATAGCATGGACGATAGCGCGGCCAGGAATGAATGGGGCTGGAAACCGGAATTTGATCTGGATAGCATGACCCGCGATATGCTGGATAAAGTGGGCGCGAAGCTGAAGAAATAAGGAATATTGATAATGATAAAGATTGGCGTCGTCGGTGTCGGGCATTTGGGACAGCATCACGCCCGCAAGTTTCAGAATATGGAGCACGCCTGCCTGGTGGGCATCTATGATAAAGATGCCAAGCGCGCGGCTGAGATTTCTCAAAAGCTGGGCACCATGAGCTTTGCGACTTATGAGGAAATGCTCGATTCCTGCGACGCCATCGATATCGCAGCCACCACCACTGCTCATTATGATCTGGGAAAACCTGCCCTGAAAGCGGGTAAACATATCTTTTTGGAAAAACCCATCACCAGTGAATTGTGGCAGGCGGAAGAACTGGTTGCCCTGGCCAAAGAGC
>JAVEYV010000307.1:0-3391 GCA_034003305.1 Spirochaetia bacterium
CAACCCACCCTTTCCGCAACTGTATAATTCGATCCTCCGCATTGATCACCTTGGCGCAATCTTCCCAGCCAGCGACATCACCCACTTTGCTGTAGCGCTCGTCGAAAGCGTGGATGGGCGGAAGGGCGTCGATGCGTTGCTCGGCGTCGGTTTTTTTGTCGAGGGCTATGTCGATCCAGACGTCCTCGAGCACGTCGGGGATCTGGCCGAACATTTTCCTAATTTGGTCCAGACGCCCTGAAAGCGCGATATGCACTTTATCCTCGACCGAGCCTTTGTAGCGAAGGTTGAGGACACGGACGATGTCCCGCCTTTGACCGATGCGCTGAATTCGTCCTTTGCGCTGCTCAAGCCGAGTCGGGTTCCAGGGCAAGTCTATGTTGATGAGGGTGCCGAGGCGCTGGAGGTTCAGGCCTTCGCTGGCGGCATCGGTGCCGACGAGCAGGGTGATCTCTCCGTCGCGCACCATTTTCTTGATGTCATCGCGTTCCCTGTGCAGGAATTTTCCATCCGTGAAGATTCCGGATTTTCCCGAGCCGGCGTAGACCGCGACGCGGCGATCGGGGAAGGCTTTGAAGAGGCCTTCCGCCACCCACCAGGCGGTGTCGTAGTACTGCGAGAACAGGATGCAGCCGTCGTCCGCCCAGGCTTCGTCGGCGAGATAATGGAGAATCACGTTCCATTTGGGGTCTTCCTCGCGGCTTGTCTCGAGGAAGCCTTTGCACTGATCGAGTTTGCGTCGTTCCGCGGGGGTGAGGGCTTTTAGCTCGCTTCTGTGGCTATGGAATCCCGAAGAAGGCTCCGAGCCTGCCCCTGGGATTGCCCCCGCGACCGCTTCGCCGTTCTCCTCAAACTCATCCTCTTCGCTCTCCAGCCCTTCGGCGGCGCCCCACTCGTCGAGCATCTTTGTGACGGTCGATAGCCCTGCGCGCATGGAACTGCCGATTCGGCGTAGCAACAGCGTCTTAAAGAAGCCTGCGGAACGAACGCGCCTGTTCAGCAAGCGGCAAAATTCTTCAGCCGCTGTATACGCATCCATGAGATAACCCGAAAGCGGAATCGGATCCTTTTCACCGTACAGTTCCAGTTCGATGTGTTTTAGGTAGGGTTCCTTCGTGGCGGGATCGATGGTGGTTTCCAGGTACTCCCTCGTGCGTCGAACGATGGATCGGAGGAAGGGGTGGTGGCTGGAAAAGAGGTTGAGGGCCGCGCCGTCGGCGATTACCCGAAGCGAACCATGCAATTCGTAATAGGTTTTAGGGAGCACCGCGAGCGTGTCATCCATATCGAATCGCTTTCGCAGATTCTCAAATCGCTTATCTTCCCAACTAGGCGGCAGGGGATTTTTAAGCCAAGGCCAGAGGGCGGCCGTATCGTCGGGCGGATTCCGCTCGCCCAGGATATAGGGAAGCGCCGAATCGGGCTTGCGCCATTCGGATGAAAAATTCCCCAGCACGTGGTCGTTGCCTTCAGAAAGCAAGCGGAGCATATCCCAGGCTTCAATCGGATGCATCTGCACCGGGGTAGCCGTGGCCAGTAGCATGCTCTTAGTTTTGGGAGCGATCTTCCAGAGAAATGCGAACAGGTTATTTGTCTCTGTCTCAGGATTATTGATATACGGACCGCGTTCATCGGATTTCGGAAGTTTTCGCCGCCTCGCCCTATGGGCTTCGTCCACGATCACGCATTCCCATTCGAGATCGAGGAGCGATTGGGCAAGTTCGGAGCCATGGATCACTAGCCCCTGCGACACAAGTCCAATTTTCCGAGGACATTCCAGGAGCGGTTTTCGCGCTGCGCCAGGATACGCAATGCCTGCTTCATCGATCCATTGCGCACCATCCCATCTCGCCGATGGCACATCTAGAAGATCCCAGAGCTCAGTCTGCCATTGGAGCATCAGGGTCTTGGGCAGCAAGATCAAGATTGGCTTATTGGAACTCATCGCCATGAGCTGGGCCGCCATGCCAAGCTGTACCGTTTTTCCCAAGCCTACCTGATCGGCAAGCACATAGCGGGCGCCGTGGGCTTGATGCGATTTCCAGGCTTCCTGCACGAAATACTTTTGATGTGGCCATAGCCCGAACTCTCGACGAAAAACAGGCGATTCCACAGCAACAGCGGCGGGATTGAGATCTTTCCGCCAGCTCTCGATATCCAGCTCTTGGCGGAGTGAAAGCCTTTTTACTTCCTGGACCACCGCTTGCGAGAGTGGAACCGCGGAAGGATGCGACCAGAGGCGATCGAATTCAGCCTGTACCCAGTCACAGGCTTCCTGCGAATCGTCCTCCCACACAAGCTCGTAATTAAGCGACCAGCCCGACAGGGTTTCGTTCGCCGAGCCGAGGAAGCTAGTCCGCGCTCCGCCTGCGTAACAAATGACCCCGGCCTTGCCATGGATGAGCCCGAACACCTGGTTGGGCAGAACGCGCACCTCAAGCTTCGTGCCTCCCTCGCCGGTCAGCAGCCGGTACAGACGCTCAAAGCGATCCCTTCCACGCTTAACCATCTCTTCCGGCGAGTTCTTGAAGAAGGAGAGCTTTTGGGCGCGATCCGCTATTTCCACATCGTCCGCGGAAATATCCGAATTGCAGATGATGCGGATCTTGCCTTCCACGCCCTCGAGCGCCTCGCCCGCTATCTCGAGGAGGGATGAATCGAAGTAGCCGGCTATGCGGTCGTACGCCACGGCATGTTTCAATTTTTCCGAGAGGAAGCTGCCGCCCGAAACCGGAGCCGCCGCCTCGGGACGATTCCGTTGAAAGGCATAGCGGTGGATCATTGCTTCTGAACCTTCGTGACGTATTTCTGGAGCCTACTATTCGGTTTTTCTGGAATAGTCATTATCAATGCCTCGACTTCGAGCAGCCCCTTGAGTATCGCCTTTTGAAAGTATGCCCTATCTTTAATCTTAAGCATTTCTTGTATTTCTCTGCTTGTTCGTGGTTTTTCACAAAACTCCAAAATACTCAAAGCACGCTCACCGACGACTTGTGGGGTGACTTGTGGGGTGACTTGTGGGGTGACTTGTGGGGTATCTGGGGGGGTAACTGGGGGGGTAAGCCCCTCCAGATGGATGATAGTCTTGAAAACTTCCCCTTCCCGGTACTCCGCCCAGGCGCCGGGCGCGAAGTGGGGCAGATACCGCTCTATATTGATGATCCCCGAGCCAATGCCCTCTACTAACCCCAGTTGCATGAAGAATTTAGAAATAAGAGGATTTTTCTGGAAAGGAATGGAAGCGCCAGGTTCGATGGAGCCATGGAATCGCGGGATACAGGGATTTTCAAACTCGATCCGATCCGTGTAGATGATACAGCGCGATGCGCCAGCATTCATGTATTCGCGGTGCACGAGGCAATTGGCGATGGCTTCCCTGAAAACCTTGTCC
>JAVEYV010000308.1:0-3361 GCA_034003305.1 Spirochaetia bacterium
ATCACCAAAGATAAGAAGCTTATGATAATTCTTCGGTTCGGCAACTGAAACGTGGGAGAGGATAGCGCCGGGATCCATCAAGCCTTTCTCCTTGTTCAGTATGGCGCGCATATAGCGATCGGTGGAGAGCAGACCCTTCATCAGGAAGTCTCCTTCGCCGGCATTGATCATATCCACCGCTTTGGTGGCGGCAGCCAGATCGTTGTCACAATGCACGATCTTGAAGAGACCGGGGTCAATCTTGTGTTCGGCACAGACCTGTTTGATGCGGGCTTCATCGCCTACCAGGATACCTTCGATGATACCCTTTTTTACCGCTTGGGATACTGCTTCAATAGTATGAGCGTCGATCGCCCATGCTGCTACAAGACGCTTTTTGGTACGAGATGCAAGAACATCAAACATCTGGTCGAGTTTGCGAATTTCCATTTATGACTCCATATTTAGTTTATATCAAAGCAACACATGAGAGCTAGAGATACCAGCTCTGCAAAAGATTGGGCTTATCTGAACGTACTTCCACGCTCTTGATCTGGCTGTGGATCAGATTTCCGGCAGGGGAATAGTATTCCAGGCGAATGTCGTGAATCCCTTCACTGAGGGGCAATTCGGCAATTCTGGCCTCACCGGGGAAAAATTGGGAGAGCCGCAGATCGGCATTCTCACTGAAGAAGACCGCGGCATCAGCGGCGATGCTGAGCAGGACAGAGGCAAGTGAGGAATTGCGGCGCGAAGCTTTTTCCTTGGCGTGTTCAGCCGCCAAACCCTTGATCACGCTGCGGGAGACGCTTTTGAACAAGATCAACGGTTCCTTGATCTCGTAAGTGTGTTTTGCCACCAGAGACACATCCTCCAGCTTTTGCAGGGTAAAACGCCTGCCATCGGGGCTTACCGCGACCACCTGACCCACCTGGGGCAGCCTTGGCTCCAGATGCGGTAAGGCAAACTTGAAGTAATATCCTTCCTCAATGTCCGGCCAGTAGATGGTGGATACATTTACCTCGCTATCCACACTGCCGATCAGCAGCATATCCTTCGAAGTGTGGATGTGCATTTCGTGGGATGTCTTTTGCGGAGCACGATTGGCAAAGGCGATCACGCGCAATAGAGGCTGATTCTTGCGCTGCTGAGGATGCTGGATTTCAGGCATGGTAAAGGGATACAGCTCTGCCTGACTCTCAAAGGCGAAGCGGATGTTATCAAAATCGATCCGCGCGGCATCACGATCGCCGATGGATTCATACATCATCAGGCTGAGATAGCGGGCAAGCGCGGAAGAGTGAAACTTGTTGCTGCCGCTTTTCACCTCGCTGCTGCCCTTGGAATTGCTGCTCATATCCTTGGCCATGTCGGCGTATTTCTGCTCCAGATAGCTCAGTTTGTCGTCGATGCGGCGCACTTCCACGAATGCGGCTTCGGGATCGTCAAGATTAAGGTAGTTCAGGGCTTTGAAGACGTTGATATAGACGTCCTCATAGTCTTCTCCGGAGTAATCCAGAGCATTATCGTTCAGCAGCATGGATGTGGCGGCTTTACTCAGGCTTTTGGTGGTGAGCTCTGCGATGGCGTCTTCCGCGAGCTGCAGGAGCTCGTTGCTTTTTTCCCAATCGCCGTTGTAATAATGCAGCATTCCGGCATCCAGGAAGTAGAGAACGCGATCCTTGCCCTTTTTCATTTTGGGATTATCCACCAGCTTCAGCGCGGTGGGGATATCGCGGGAAGAGATCGCGGCGTCCAGATCCCTGCCCCGGGCCTGAGTGGTGTAAAAGCTGGCGCATGAAGCGTTTAACAGCAAAAGACAGATCAGACCGCAAAGATAGAGGTATCTCACCGGCATAGCGGGATTGGGAACGCTGCTACGAGCGCCCGAACGGGACTGGTCACCAATCTTCACAGTCGACGCCAAAAGGGGCATGATTTACAAGCGGAAGCGGTTGCTCTCTACGATTTTCTTGATCTCTTTGCTGCCGATCCAGACGGTTTCGCTGGTTTCGACATCCACAAGCTGCAGATCTACCTGGTAAAACTTGGCTTGAGTATTGTCCACCTTGTCCATTATGGTCTTCACAGAGCCTTGCAGCATATAATCTGCGCCTACTTCCTGCGCCATGCGTTTGGCTGTTTCCTCAGACGCGAAATACTGCTGATCAGCGCGTTCATCGCGGACTTCATCGCGATCGTCGCGGGAGGCAATAAAGCGTACCAGGCCGCTATTTAATAGCTCGCGGGAAATATCCTTGGCGAAGGTCTGCATCTCGATGTGTTCGCTGGAGAGATTGCGCATGGTACCGATGATCATTACCGGAGCCCGACCTTCGTTTTGGGAAAATCTGCTCATCCAGGGACGGCTGAGCATATCGCGCACCATTTCTTCCGAGACCAGACGGCTGTCCGTGTCGTTCCATTTACCGCTGAGATCTGTGGCGGTATCCGCAGGGATGCGTTGTACTTTCACGCTGGGGCCACAGGCGGTGAGCAGCAAAAGCAGGCTGAGCGCCACTATAAACAGTATCTTGTTCATCATTCCTCCCCCGTCCGCGGGCAATAATCCCTCATCCGGGTATATATTCTTGCTATTTATGAATACTGCCCATGGCGCCAAAACCGTCATAAATTCTATACTACAAATCGTCGGCAAGGGCTGGAGGCAGTTCCTTCACTAGCCGACATAAACCTTTGGCAAGCGTGATTTTGTCAAGATAAAAAGCTGTACTGTAGTAAATTGAGAATTGAGAATTGACAATTGAGCTGACGCTGGGCAGAGAAATCTGCCTTTTGGCACGCGGATTACGCGGATGGCGCGGATTTGCATGAGAATGGACAATTGAGCTGACGCTGGGCATAGAAATCTGCCTTTTGGCACGTGGATTACGCGGATGGCGCGGATTTGCGGGAGAATTGATGGTGAACTGCGCCAAGCAGATGGAAACCTGACTTGACGGATGGAACTGATTGGACTGATCATACTTTGTAGTCGGGAGACACTTATCAACGCAATGCAACGATGATCCGCACCACATAACAACTTGAAAACCCCTGGAACCTGAAAACTTGAAAACCCCACCCCCTTTGGAGACATTTGACACTTGAGTGGAATTGGGGGAGGGGAATATCCGCATTAAAGGAGCAGGCGGAGTGACCCCCTCAAATATTTCCCTTGCCAAGATCTTTAAACCCGGAAACACTGCGCAATAAGTAAAGTTACGTGGAGGTATTATGTTACCGATGTATCTTGTGATTGTAATAGCCATTCTGGTGATCGCCATTATTTCCAAGGGATTAATCGTGGTACGCCAGGCCGAAGTAGTGATCATAGAACGCCTGGGTAGATATTTTACGACCCTGGATAGCGGCATCCATA
>JAVEYV010000309.1:0-3360 GCA_034003305.1 Spirochaetia bacterium
TCGGCCAGTGTTATCGATCGTTTATCCGCATAACCGGCGGGATTGCCGAAAAAGCTCTGATACCCTGTGGAGAACACTTTAAAGCCTCCGCCCATGCCCATGCTGCGGGCGTCTTTGGGAGAAAGGCTTGAAATGCTGTCTTGCGCGGCAAGGCTCGCTGCGAGGACAAAGGTTAAGATTATCAGCGCTAATAGCCGCCGCACGGGGTATCGTCTCCTTGGGTAGAAGAACTAGTATATCGCGCTCTAAAGACGCGCACACTTTATTTCGGGCGAATCGCTCCCAAAATCGATAACCGTATATGAAGTTTCGCTTGGGGCTGCTTTTTAGTATCGGTCAAAAACCTGCCCCGGATTAGATAGAAAGCGGGCTGTCCGAACGGAAGTTCGGACAGCCCGCCTTTTCACACATTCATCAGCTCGGCCTAGAAGCGGATGGCCGCCTGGATGGCGATGCCGGTTCTGCCGAAATCGCCGGGATTGACGCCGACTTCCTCGGTAAAGAGGGCCGCGTCTACTTTAAGGAACAGAATATTCAGGCCGACACCCAGGGAGAGATAGCCCTGGTTGAGCCCTGCGCGGAGGGCGAGGAAGCGCAGCAACCGCAGCTCGGCTCCGGCGTGCAGGTTGCCCCATATCGAGTCGAATCCTTCGCCTATCAAGGCGATGGGATCATCGGCCTCGACATAGGCCGAGGGGGCGATGAGGCCAAGATCGAGCTTGAATCCAAGACCTGCGGTGATGATTGGTTTTAGCTGGTAGGCAACTGTGCCATCCATGGGAATCTCTCCGCTGTTGATAACATCACCGACTTTTGCCCTTTCCATGTTCATCTCAAGACCAAGATCTCTCACCATGGCGCCGATCATAAAGGGGCCAAGCCCGATGGTGGCGCCCGCATCGAAGGCGAAACCGTATCCACCCAGAACATCGAGATTTTCGATGGTTTCCATTGGGTCTTTGTTGTTGACAACGATATCCGTAATTATTGTGTTGAAAGGCCAGCCGGAGGCGGGATCGGAATTGAGCTTATAGAATGCCCTGGCGTCCGCTCCTATGCTGAAAGCTACAGGGCCGAGACGGAAGGGGAAGGCCAGACCGACAGTCAGATTGCCCTGGGTTTGGCTGATAAGCTTAGCGCCCAAGAGAGTAGAGCCTGTGGCGATTTCATCGGTAACCATTGTGAGACCGAGGCCAAAGCCTTTGCCGGCCCATCCAAGCCCCAGGGCTGCTCCCGCGCCGAACCCGTTTTCGACGACGAGCTTTTCTATAGTGGTGAGCATACCACTATCATCTCCGCCCATAATCTCCTGGGCGGCTTTAATATTTTCCTGGGTTGGTTTCACATACACCCAGGTGTTTATATCGGCGATGGTAAGTTCGCCTTTTTTGGTACCGAAGCCTGCCGGATTTCCGAAGAATGTATCGTATCCGGTGCTGAAGACTTTAAAAGTGCCGCCCATTCCCATGGAACTGGCGTCCTTTGGCGATACGCTATTGACCTGGGTTTGGGCAAAGATAGCTCCACCCAGCGCGACTATCAATACTAGCATTATTGCTTTTTTATTCATGTAGCCCTCCTAAGGCCTTGATCTTAATGATGAACGCCACAACCTTAACTGCCCAACTGGTTAATTAGGTCGCCCAACCCGGCTGCGGTAAATATCGCAGTAAGATTCGCGTCGGTTGTCAAGTCACCAAGTCCTCCCGCTGGGATAGTGACAAAATCACCGAAATCTTTTGCCGAGTCTTCGTTGTTCAATGCGGCAACGAGTGCCTCGCCAATAGTCGCATATCCGGCCACTGGGTCTAATACTTCGACAACTGTGGCCAAAACCGCTGTCTGAGCGATGCTGGCGGTATCTATGTTATCGTTCTGAAGACCGCCATTAGCCACTAGGTTTGCGCCAAAATCAGCGATTTCGTTATTAGCCAGAAGATTTAGGTTGTTGAATACATCAACAAGATCTTCGTCACTCATGTCAGCAGGGATCAGTGTGTCGATAATGGCATTCATACCTGCCGCGGTGGAAGGATCTGGTTGATCGTCGCCCGTGAACAGATCAAGCAGGCCACCCATGTTGCTCACAACTTCTTTGGCTCCCGTATCCTGGAGTTTAATTTCGATAAGCAGTGCCTGGGCTGTCTGCTCTACTTTAGGATCTCCGCTAGTGGAGGCTGTGGTTAACTCAGCAACAATCGCAGCCTTCGTGGTGTCGTCTTTGAGCGCTGCGTCGATAAAACTTTGAGAAATTGTGCCGCTATTTATCCCAGACTGAGTGATGAGGGTCTCAGAACTTGCCTCGGCCAAGGCTGCGGAATCGACCTGCCCGAGTCCTAATTCCTGGAACTTGTTGGAAAACAGGGCGTCGCAAGAGCCCATGAGTAAGGTCAAAAGAATGGCACTGAAGAGCGTCAACATTTTCAAGTGCTTCATGTATACCTCCTTAAGGGTATAAAGGGATCTCTGTAAGTATACTCTCTATTGGCCAAAAAGCAAGGCTCACCTCAGAGATATCGGTGTTTTGGGGACAAAAGAAGTCGATATTCGGCGAGGGCGTCGAGGCCCGGCAGGTTTGAGGGTGCAGTGAGGCGGGCGCGGACTAGAGCGCCGGGCCGAGTCTCTGGAGGAAGTCCTTGTACGAGAAGCTTTAAATAATTGGCGCTTGTGCTCTCCAGGCTGTCAGGAATGGCCTCGTCCTGGCCTTTTTCGAGCACGCAATCCAGCTCAGAGCCGATCCAGCGCTGGACATACCGGGTCTTTCCCGAATGGGCGAGTTCGGCGAGTTGGGCTGCGCGCTCGCCGGCGACCCGTTCAGGTATTTTAGGGCGCATGTCATAGGCCCGGGTGCCGGGCCGGGCGGAGAATGGAAAGGCATGGATCCAGGCAAAGTCGGTGGCGCGGCAAAAGGACAGGGTCTCCTCGAACTCCGCTTCGGTCTCGCCGGGGAAGCCGGCGATTATGTCGGCGGCGATAAAGGGCTCGTTGCGGGTTTTTCGCAGGGCAACGACAGCCTGGGCGGCTTTTTCGGCATTATAGGGGCGGGCCATGCGCCGTAGGACGCCGCTGCAGCCCGATTGGAGCGCCAGGTGAATGTGGGGCTGGATCCTGGGAAACGCGAAGGCTTCCAAAAAAGCCTCGTCCACCCGATCCGGCTCGTAGCTTGATATTCGGAAGCGTATGGATTGGGTGCCTGCCACAAGGAGCTTTAAAAGCCCGGCGAATCCGACCGAATCGTCTTTATATTGAGAAAGGTTCACGCCGGTCAGTACGACTTCGGCGACGCCGGACTCTTCCAGTTTTCTCACCCGCTCTAAAACCTGGGCCGAAGGCAAGGACACAGAGGGGCCTCTGGCCAGG
>JAVEYV010000310.1:0-3357 GCA_034003305.1 Spirochaetia bacterium
TTTTATTTCCAATATTTTTAGCTGTCGTTCGCCCATGGGAGCTTGGATTAGTGCGATCTCATTCAGCTTTTTGCCTAGCAGGCCTTTTCCGATGGGTGAAACTACCGATACCACCTGCAATGCCTTCTCGTCTTCATAAAAATTCAATTCGGCCGCACCGACGATCTTGAAGCTGATCTCCTCGTCCGTGTGTTCATCCACTGTCTTGCACGTGCTGCCAAAACGCACCGCGTCCTTGGGCAGATGGCTGGGATCTATCACCTTCAAGGTAGCAGCCCGTCTGCGCAGATAGTCTATTTCACTGTCAATGGCACGCTGCCTTTCTTTGGCAGCTTTATATTCGGCATTTTCGCTCAAATCGCCAAACTCTCTGGCAATCGCCACTGCTTTGATCACCTCCGGACGCTCTGTCATCAGGTCATTGATGCGTTTCTGCAAGCGTTCCATTCCCAGCGTAGTGATGTATATACTCAGATCCACTTCCTTTTCAGGCTCCTTTCTTTCTCATTATCAACCGGTATGCGTTGGTGCCGGCTTTTTTTACCCGGGCATTGCCACTCCTGGTCCATAGATCTATCATGGGCTCAAGCTCCACGTGGTAGTCCTGGATAGAAGAGCATAGGATCTCCACGATCTGCGGATCTCTGGATATGCCATATTCATGCCAAACATCAAGATATAGCTCAGGATTCAGCTTTGCCACGGTCTTGAGCAGCGTCACATGAAAGCTCTGCGCTTCGCCCAGGGGATAAGACCACATGTTTTGAAAGTGCTTTAGCACCTCGGGGGTCAGATCCTCTCTGCGTTTTATCAGCTTCAAGCAAAGATTGGCGGCTTGTCTGGCCACAGCTTCCGAAGCGCGCCGGGTCCAGCCAAAAACGATCGGCAGGTACTTATCGTCATGCTTGCGGCAAAGGGGCAGCATCACTTTGTCCATCAATGAACCAATTTCGCTGCTGTCCGCTTTGGCCATCATCTCTTCCATCAAGGGGATATAGATATCAGCTTTCTTGTGGGCTAACTTGCTCATGATCGTGGCAAAGGCCAGCTTGCCATTATCGCCTTTTTTTAACCACAGATGACGGAAAAATGGGATCTGCTCTGCATGCTTCTTACCCAGGCGCTGCACGATGATCCCAGAGATGAAAGCAATCACTTCCGCCGGGATCTTGCCATGGCTGCGTTCGGGATAAGCGTTGAAGATGATCTCAAAATCATAATCCTGAAGCGGTAACTTGTGCTCCAAATAGTAGTCCGTATCCAGCGTCAAGCGTTCTTTCCAATCTATGGTAAGCATCTATATCTCCTATTATTACTATATTTTTTCACTTACGCCATCAGATGCCGTAGGTCTAATACTGTCAAGCAAAAAGTGCTTATTGGCATTCCCCCATTTTTAGATCCAGCCTTATGTTCAACATAGTGTCTTGCCCTCTTCCAGTTTCAGCGCCTCCTGATAACCTGTCATACAATACTCGAACATCCGTATGACCGGTGTACCAGAGGTGTATCTGGGGCGCACCAGGTAAAAGAGGGCACGTGGGGGGGGAGGGCTTGAAAAGTCACGGGCATCCCCGTGACAAACCGGGTCAATTCAAAGTGGAAACCGGATTAGCTGGGAAACATGTGTCACTAGTCGATTCTTACTCTGATCAGCTCCGCGATCCTGCGATCCAGCACGTATCTGGCATCGCCTACTGCTACGATGATATTGGGTTCCGTGCTTTCATTGCGAAAAATGGATACCCTTGCCCCCACATATATTCCGCGTTCAATAGTGCGTAAGTCGTTGTTGCAATTGACTGTTCCTCTCATCCCTTCGGTCATATCTGTAAGGGGTAAACAGTCTCCCCGCAGGCAATGACACCGTCTTCGGCTGGAGAAGAACCTTCTTCCCCATTGTCTCATTCTACGCTGTGCGTTCATGGCGTTTTCCTATGTTTCTAAGATTGAAGTATATCAAAGCGAGGATGCCCAGCCCCAGTGCAATCCAGTACAAAGATCCGCTGTGGAAATGGGCGATCTGGAAAAAGAGCATGGCGATGATCCAGGCCAGCAGATTCAGATATACAAAGCTAAAGATGGTCCAGCGGCTGCCGTGCTCCTTGAATAGCATGGCCAATGCCGCAGCGCAGGGTGAATACAGCACCACAAACAGCAGATATGCCAGGGCTGCCGCCCAGCTACCAAAACGGGCTTTGAGATTGTCAGAAAGGCTGTTTGGCGCTAAATCCTCTTCAGCCATCTCCATGCTCAATTCGGTTCCGGAATACAGGCTTTGCATGGTTCCCACAATGGCTTCCTTGGCGAAGAGCCCGGTGATCAAAGCCACCGAAGCCGCCCAATTGTCCCCCTCGATCCCGATGGGTTCCAGGATAGGAGTGATGGCGTGTCCCGCCACTTCCAGCACGCTCACTTTCTCCCGCTGAGGGCTGAAGATATTGGGAACCATAATGGCCTGCAGGATCGTAATCACAACGATCACAGTGAGAATAGTCTTCCCCGCCCGCAGGATGAAGTCTTTCAGGCGAAACCAGGTGTGAAGCATGATGCCGTTGAAGGTGGGCACGTGATAGGACGGCAGCTCCATTACGAAATTGCCGGGTTCGCTCTTGAATATGGTCTTTTTCAGTAGCAGCCCGGTTAGCATCGCCATGATTACGCCAAAGAAATAGAGTCCGAATATCACAATATCAGCGCGTTTAGGAAAGAATATCATGGCAAGAAAGGTGTAAACCGGAAGCTTAGCCCCGCAGCTCATAAAGGGAGTTAGCAGCGACGCAAATACACGGTCTCTGGGGCTTTCCAGAGTTCGGGTGGCCATTATGGCGGGAACTGTGCAGCCAAAGCCGACCAGAAGCGGGATAAAGGCCTTGCCGGGCAAGCCGATCCTGCGCATGAACTTATCGGCTATAAAGGCTGCCCGCGCCATGTATCCGCTATCTTCGAGGATGGATAAACTAATGTAAATGAAGAATATGGGCGGGATGAAACTGCCAATGGTCACGATTCCCCCACCGATGGCGTCGCTGAGAAAGTAAGAGATCCAGCCCGGGACATTCAGCAGATTCAGTAAACTGGGAAGCTGTTCCAAAAACAACCAGCCCAGGCCTACTTCGATGATCCCGATCACCGGCTCGCTTGCCTTCACCGCGATCAGAAAGACCAGATACATTACGATGAAAAAGATCGGTAAACCCACAAATCCTGACAGCAGTACCCTATCCACCGTATCCGAGAATGTCCAGTTGCCCGGTCTGCGCCGGCGCACCAAATCCTTCACCAGGCCACGAATGAATCCTTAACGATCATCGGCGATCACGTTTATCGCAACCTGTCCCCTATGCTTCTCGATGG
>JAVEYV010000311.1:0-3351 GCA_034003305.1 Spirochaetia bacterium
ATGCTCTTTGGTTGGCACGAAGCTGCCTTTGATGGTGACGCGATTATCTTCGAACTGAACAAGCTGGGATGAGCCCCACCAGTTCATCACATAGACCCGCTTGCCAAGATGTAGGTCTGATCCGTAATCTGCAGCGTATTGATCTTCTTTACCACATATACTTACCATTCCGCCCTTCCTCGTAGAGATCAACCCGGAGTACTGCGCTTTTCTGATCACTATGTATCCCGCCTCAGGATAGTGCCTTATAGTGGAAGCGTCATCTTGACGCTTTAGGGTAGAAGCGTCGTCCCGACGCTTTCGACACAATCTGGGGTCCCCAAATCGGAGCGTAGCGAGGGTTTGGGGTGGAGAAGACGTGTCGAATCCTACCTCGTTCTCTGTGGCAAGCGGGAGCTTGCCACCCCAGGCATAAGCTCTTACAACAGAATGGCCGATATAATGGACCCAATAGCGATCATCAATGGCCTGAAAGAAGTGCTCTGGTTCGTTGATGTCGCTAAACAGCAGCTCAGAAATGCGCTGCGCAGCCGGTTGTCCCAGATCGCCGATTCTGCCCGCCATGCGGATAATGCCATAGGGTACGATGTAATCTGTCTGGCGGGAACTGTGCAATCCGATACTGCGTGGCGCTATCAATAGGGCGTCGATGAAGCCAATGGCTATGCGGATGCTCTGTAACACTATATCTGCGCCCGTTACATCCCAAATATCCCACAGACAATCGATTGACACGCTTAGGTAGCCCAGATCGGGTCCGCCATACTCATTGAACCAACCCTCACTGCTTTGAGTATTCAGGAGTTCTTTGAAACGGCGGTCCAGCCTGGCCACATCAACCATACTCGGAGCGAAGTCTGAAATCACATATAGTGCGGCCAAACCCGCCAGATACTGGTTTGAGGCTTCGAATTCCGTGCGCAGTTCCAATTGCTTGATCGCTTTGCGAAGCCCGGCAGTGTACTCGTGATGATCCAGCGGCAAATCCCTGATAATCTTAGCAATCGCCAGGGTGGAGAAAGCCAGACCCGGATAGCTGCGCTCAAAGGGATAATACTCTTCAAAAGCGCCATATTTCAGCGCCCGGGTATGCCAGAAATCTACGCCGGCTTGTGCCAACCGACGTAAGTACTCTGCCCGATCCTGATACTCATCCAGCCTGGCAGCTTCCAAGAGCAGATAGCTCCCTTGTTGTAAGATGATGGAAGAATAATCCCTGATCTTGTAATGCCAGAAATTGCGATCCCAGCAGCCGTAATTCTTTGAATCCGGGTCTCGACAAAGCTGAGTTAGAATCCGCGGCATCTGTCTGCGGATCAATAGGCTCATAGCATCACGCATGATCCGTGATCCTCATTTTCATGGCTCCCAGGCCCTTGCGTTTAGCCGGCTTACTCATAGCCTTCCATTTCAAACGCAGGAAGTCGAAGAGTTTTCCCATGCTTTGTTCCGGTAACCATAGCAAAATGCTGCGAGCCACAGTGGTCCCCGCCAGGGCAAAGAGGCTGATATTTACGGCTTCCACAGCCATCCGGCTCCAAGGCATTGAATCCGGCTCAATGCCATATCGAGGAATCGCTTTACCCAGCATCCGGCGCCACTTCATTCTGATGAAGGCGCCACGCTTCTTGAAATCCATCATATGCCCGTGCATTTTCCCCGCTTCGTCCCAATTAATGCTCTCCAGATGGATGCTACCAGCTTTCTGCATATCGTGTAGCAATTCCTGCATCTTTGAGCTACGGGAAGCAAGCACGGAAAAGCCCTGACCCCTGGCCTCATATGCGGGACTCCAGGCATCGCCTACGGATAGATCACAAAACTCATTGGCAAAATCGATGCTCATGCGGCAGCTCTGCGTGATGTAAAAGGGTATCAGGAAGTTATAGTAGATCTTTTTACTGCGGATCAGCTTGCCGTTTTTGGCTTTCATTTCCAGATACCCTGGCCATTCTCCGGCGCGCCATTTGATATAATCAAGTTCATTAAAATCCTTGATCCCCAGTTCTTTGAAGAAATACTTCAGCGCCATGGGATAGATCTGCGTACCCGTATATGGCCCCAATACATATCTAATGGCCAGTGCCCGGGGATCACCATCCTGCTGAAGCTTGCGCAACACTGCTGCGGCATCGGGTAAGAGTGTGATGGCATATCTCTGATGCGGATCCAGCTCGGATAGGATGCTTAAGGTCGCCACGGGAGTATATATGGACTGGGCGCAGTCAAGCACATCATCTTTTCGTGTAACTATCACTGGCCCGGCATAATGGGCTTTTCCGATCCCCTGTTTGGCAAGGATAAGGGCATCCACTTCCTTACTATCTAAAAGATGCATCAGCACCTGACTCAATATTCCCCCGGAAGAAGCCCTGCTGCGCGTGGTCGCATCCAGGCTGTAGCCGATATAGAGTTCCTCATAATGCCCCATCAGCCAGTTCTCCGGAAGTGATCCATAATGTTTGCGATAGAGACTTGCATAGTCAATGGCGATCCCCGGGCAGTAATCACGCGGATCCTTCCGGAATAGAGAGTATCGGGAAAGATGGGGACGCGGCCCCATATCAGTATGAAGCATGAAGGATTTCCCACTCTCGTCAAGAGCCGTACAAATCCCGCAGGATGTGCATAATCCTGAGTTAATCACCCCATTTAGGGATAGCCGAATCTCATCAGAAGGGTAATATTCCATAGTGAATTGCCAATGTGGATAAATGCGAGGAAGTGTCAAATGGTTTTTGTGATAGGGGGGGGTGGGGTTATGCGTTATGCGTTATGGGTTATGGGTTATGGGTTATGCGCTCAACCTTCTCAACATCCTAAACCTTCTCAACCTTCTAAACCCAAATCCGCGTAATCCGCGTGCCATAAACGTACATGCTACATTGTAAATTGGAAAATCCTTGACCGCCAATACTTGCATGATATATTGGCACAAAATGAAATGGTGGCTTTGAAGCGCGCATGATATCTATCTACATAGACTATAAATTACAACGTTTTATGAACGAAATCAAGTATAGCTTTCGCTATATCTTTGATAACCGCGGCCTGGCCTATCGCTTTGTGAAGAGCGAGCAGGAGCTGAAGCCTGGTGAAATCTTCATCATATACAGCGTATCCGAGCCCGCGGAAGACCAACTGAAGGCAATTGCCAGGCACTATGTAACCATCTTTATCATGTGCGAGCCGGAGCTTTATGAAAAGGGCGCTTACAGCCCGGATAAACTGCGGCGGAACCTGCATGACGTGAAGCTTTTATACAGCACAAAGGTGATTGCCGGCAGGCCTTACCATCATGTGGCGGAGAACTATATCGATAGCGATACCCGAGGCGGCAAGATCAATATC
>JAVEYV010000312.1:0-3346 GCA_034003305.1 Spirochaetia bacterium
CCGAGGAGGTTGAAGCGGCCAGCTCTAGGGGTGCCAGCCGGGATCTTTCTCTGGCGGCGCGCTTCGCAACCAAAGAAGCCTTCGGCAAGGCTTGTGGCACCGGCTTGAGAAACATGAAGCTCAAGGATATCTACGTAAAAAACGAGCGTAACGGAAGGCCGGTCATCATATTGGAAGGCACCGCTAAGCGGCGTTTTTCCGAGCTCGGCGGCGGAGTGCTGCACTGTTCCCTCACCCATGAGGGGGATAACGCCGTTGCCATTGTGCTTATTGAGGATGAACGCAGCGAATGAACGAGAATGCTGTTCAGTTGGTGGTAGCCTACGACGGAACCGGTTTTGGGGGCTGGCAGCGGCAGAAAAACGCCCGTTCAGTGCAGGAAGAGCTTGAAAAGGCTCTCCAGATCATCCATGGGCATCCGGTAAGGCTTACCGGGGCGGGACGCACCGATGCGGGGGTCCATGCTCTGGGCCAGGTCGCCGGTTTTTTCAGCGATCTTCTCACAATGCCGATCGATAGATTCAAGCCTGCCCTCAACAGCCTTTTACCCAAAGACATCAGGGTGATGAGCTCGAAGCCCGCGCCGGCCGCTTTCCATGCCCGGTTCGACGCATCGCTGCGGCGCTACCGTTATTTTTTGCTCTGCGGATCCGTGCAGGATCCATTTCGAAACCGCTACGCCTGGTGTATGCCCCGGCATCCTTCCCTGGTTAAGCTCAACGCGATGGCCTCGGTGCTTCTCGGGGAGCATGATTTTTCCGCCTTCGCTTCCGCCGGGGATTCGAGCCTAAGCCGATCCAGGTTTATTCAAGAATCGTATTTTTGGTATGAGGGAGAGCGGCTTGTGTATCAGGTGGCTGCGAACGCCTTTCTGTGGCGCATGGTGCGCTCCCTGGTAGGGACGATGATTTTTTTTGAGGCTAAGACCCGGAGCGAGGCTGAAGCTTCCGCCCTGATGCTGTCGATTCTCGAATCAGGCGACAGGAAGAAGGCCGGCCCTACAGCTCCCCCGGAGGGACTGTTTTTATGGAATGTGGAGTATGCGGCTAGGCTGCATGGCCATCCCCGCAGGAAACAGGAGGGCTGTACAGACGCTGAGGGCGGGGAAGCAGCCGGCGCGACGGCTGCGAGTGCAGAGGCCTTGGAAACGATGGCCGTCGATGAAGATCAGAAATCCCTGAAAACCGCCGAAGTGTTGGAAATCCCAGAGTTTCCGGAAGTTCAGGGCTTTCCCGCAGCTCCGGTCTTTAAGGGTTCCTGAACCTCGAATCTTCTCGCTTGAGGCTGTATTCCCTTTTCCGCCAGCGCCGACAGGACTGCCGGAATCAGGCTGTTTTTAACTGCCGCCAGGTTTTCCTGCAAGAACCAGGCTCCCACGAGGAGATTCGTTCCGTCAAGAGTAATGGCGTCCAACACCAGAGCGGGTGCCGGATCCTTCAAGACCAGAGGCTCGGCATCCAGCACCTGCCGTATGCAGTTCATTGCAAGCCTGAGGTCCGAATCGTTGGGAAGGCTGAGCCAGAGGTCGAACCTTCGCTGGGGAAAATAGCTAATATTGATGATATTGGTCTTGATCAGGGTCTCGTTGGGCACCCGGACCAGACGGCCGTCGAAGGTCTGGAGGCGTATGCACATGAGATCGACCGTCTTTATCACCCCGGTGATGCCGTCAACCTGGAGCGTGTCGCCCTCGGAAAAGAGTTTTTCTGAAAAAAGGAAAAGTCCGGAGATAATGTTCGCCACCGAGGTTTGGGCGGCGAATCCTATGGCGATACCCGCGATTCCTGCGGCGCCCAGTAGCGCGGAAACATCGAAGCCGGCTTTCTTGGTTGCCATAAGGACCACCAGGGTATAGCCGCCGTACTTTATCAGTCTGTCCAGGGTCGATGCGCTTCGCTTGGGCAGTACCTTTCTTGAAAATCTCCTGGTCATGATGAATACTATGCGTACCAGGGCGAGGCCGATTATCAGAATGAGAAAGACCGAAAGGGCTGTTTTTACCGAATCGGCGGAGACAATATCGTGCAGCCAACTCGCTATGGAATCGAGGAGCTTCTGTCCTGTGTTCATAGCGCTACTATAAAATAAAAGACGGGGAGAACGGAATAGTGCCAAAAGGCAAAAAGTGGGCAAGACAGACTGTCAAAGCTATCGGCAGAAAAAATTCCTCTTACCGTCCTGCTGATGCCCCCGGGGACATCGCCCAGGCAAGAACATGCAGCTGGAAGGGCTCAGTCGAGACATCCCTTCCTCTGCGGGCCGATAAATACATTGCCGAGGTGGCCAAGGTATTGGGAAGGTCACAGATAAAAGCCAGAAATGCTGTTCTCCTGGTAAACGGCAAGGCCGTTAAATTTTCCAGAAAACTGATCCAGGGGGATCTGATAGAACTCAGCTGGACCGAAGAAATGGTTCAGGACCTGGCGGCTGAAAAATTGGATGTATCCATTCTGTACGAAGATGAGAATGTCTTTGTCTTCGACAAGGCTCAGGGCATGGTTACGCACCCGGCGGCGGGAAACTGGAGGGGAACCCTGGCGAATGCAGCGCTCTGGCTGGATGCAGAGCGCAGGGGGAAGGGTGCCGCCCCCAGGGGGGGTATTGTCCATCGGCTGGATAAAGATACTTCCGGAGTGATAATCGTCGCAAGAAATGCCGCTGCCCATGAGTTTCTGGCGGCTCAGTTTAAAAATCGAAGCACCCGCAAGGAGTACATCGCATTCTTGCGCGGCTTCCCTGGGGAGGAATCCGGGCGAATAGATAATTTTCTTGCCCGGGACAGGCGGGACAGAAAAAAATTCGCTCAGGCCGAGTCGGGCGGAAAGCGGGCGATCACTGACTACAAGGTTCTTTCTCGCTGGAAATTAAAAAATGCCTGCGAGTATTCGCTGGTAGCGCTCTACCCCAGGACGGGCAGGACTCACCAGTTGAGGGTTCATATGGCTGGAATCGGTTGTCCTGTTGTGGGGGACCCTCTCTACGGCAAGAAGGATCCCTGCTTTCCCGAGGCGACATTGATGCTTCACGCCAGAAGGCTCAGGATTCTCCTGCCCGGTCGGGAGGAAGCTTCTGTTTTTCAGGCATCCCTGCCACAGCGCTTTACGGCCATGACTGCTTTGCTGAAAACAGGCGGGCGAAAGCTCTAATAATGAATGGCTTGTTGAATAAAAAGAGCCCCCCGGGCGGTCTGCGGGGGGCTCTTCAGGTCTAGAGGGCTCCGGGCTTTCGCCCTGGGTGCCCAGAAGGCCGTTGTCTCACTACGCTATTGCTAACGATTAGTAGCGGCGGGGATGGAATGATCCACTGTCGCGGCGGGGCTTGTCTTCTGCCTCGTTGACGCGGAGCT
>JAVEYV010000313.1:0-3344 GCA_034003305.1 Spirochaetia bacterium
GGATCTGTAGTAAGATAGCGAGAGCAGATTTCTTTGGAAGGAGAATTCATACATGGAGTAAGGAAAGAATACCTTCTTGAATGTTTTATCCACCAATGCCATAGCTTCTTTGTAATTGTGAACCTTGACCACATTTGCCGACGCGGCTCCCACCGATAGTTTAAATACCAAGGGATAGTTCGCGCTTTGCAGGAAACTCCTGGCTTCCTCATAGTTCCAAAACACCCAGGATTTGATCTTTGGTACATCCACTGCGTCCAGCAGGTAATGCTGGGATACTTTTTCGTCATAATGCCAGCTTGTGGGAAAATCCGGGAAAACCGCCAGGCCCAGATGTTGCTCAATGGCATTCAAGATCTTGTGCGCAGTTTGTTTGTCGTCAGGGACCTGGCACCAATGCCACATCACGCCGTCACACCCTCTTACATACGGGATCACGTCTGTTCGTCTCATGTTTGTCAGTACTACTTCGTGTCCGTTTTCGCGCAGATACTCTGCCCAGCGGGGTGAAAAACTATTTGAATCAAGTTTGTCCGTCCAATGCACGGCAATCTTCATGTGGCAACCTCTTTTTTCGTTCTATATGGCAGTGATCATGTGGATTGGTTTATCCAGTTTCCTTGTTTACAACGAGATAATCTTGTTTGGGCATGAGCTATGTCATTTCAAACTAAACACGACATAAACCAGGAACACAGCGTCTGGATGGCGTTTCCGCAGTTAGCTACGCTGCCAGGCAACGCAGCTATCCACCAATCCAAGAAGAACTTATTTCGTAGTCCTGATCCAGGTATCGGTTCTACCCGCCAGAGCGATGCCGATGAAACCGCGTAGGGCAAGGGTGTTGTTATTGGTCATTTCCGCTTTGGCGGAATAGGTTTTCCCGCTTTTGGGATCGTAGATTTTGCCACCGCTGTATTTGCTCTTGCCATCGTAAGTGAGGCCGGAGAGGACTTGCAGGTTCATCAGCGGGCGTTTTGCCAGCTTGTCATCCGAGTTTTTGGTATCGGTTTTGGGATTGCCGGCGCTGTCGTTGGGCTCTTTCAGCCAGATTATCTTGCCGATAAAAGAGCCATCTTTGGCTTGAGTGATCTCGATCTTGCTGGATTTTTCGCCATTGAACCAGACGCCGGTGATGCGATCCGCGTTTTGCGCGAAGATCGGGATGATGAAGAGCAGGGCAAGAATGGGCAGGATGAGCTTTTTCATGATATTCTCCTTTAGGATATGCCGCAGCGTTTATAGATGAAATCCACGTTTTTGAGGTAGCGCTCATAGGAGAAGATGCCTTCGATCATCTGGGGACCCAGCAGACCGCTAATCTCTGTATCAGCCAGGATGAGGGCTTTGAAGTCGCTGCCTTCGGTGATGGATTTCATGGCGGCAGATTGAACCAAAGCGTAAGCCTGTTCGCGGCTCGTGCCAAGGTTTGCCAGATGCAGAAGCAAGGCCTGAGAAAAGACCAATCCGCGTGTAAGTTCGATGTTTTTCATCATGTTTTCCGGGTAAACCGCCAGACTGTCGATCATGGCGCTGCATTTTGACAGCATATAGTGGGTCAGGATGCAGCTATCGGGCAGGATAACACGTTCCACGCTGGAATGCGAGATATCCCGTTCATGCCACAGGGCGTTGTTTTCCACCGCGGCATTGGCATTTGCCCTCAGGATGCGGGCCAGGCCGCAAAGCTGCTCGCTGAGGATGGGATTGCGTTTATGGGGCATGGCAGAGCTGCCTTTTTGCCCCCGGGAAAAGTTCTCTTCCGCTTCGCGCACTTCCGTACGTTGCAGATGGCGGATTTCCATGGCGATTTTCTCCAGCAGAGATCCGATTTGCGCCAAGGCAAAGAGGAATTGCGCGTGACGATCGCGCTGGATCACCTGAGTGGAGATGTTTACCGCTTTTAGCTCCAGATGCTTGCAGGCGCGCTCTTCCACCTCGGGATCCAGATGCGCGTAGTTGCCCACCGCGCCGGAAAATTGCCCCACGCTAACGATCTCGATGGCATCTTCCAAGCGCTTGATATTGCGTCCGCATTCGTCATACCAGAGGGCAAACTTGAGTCCGAAGGAGGTCGGCTCGGCGTGTATGCCGTGGCTGCGTCCCATGCACAGGGTACGGCGATGCTCCCGAGCTTTTAGCTTCAGGACTTCCCGCAGCCGCAGCAGTTCGGATAGGATCAATTCCCCCGCCTGTTTCAATTGCAGAGCACTGGCGGTATCCAGCACGTCGGAAGAGGTCATACCATAATGAATCCAGCGGGATGAAGGGCCCACATACTCTGCCACATTGGTCAGGAAGGCGATCACGTCGTGGCGGGTGATCTCTTCGATCTCCGCGATGCGATCCGCGTTAAAATCCGCCTTTGTGCTGATGTTCGTGTAGTCTTCATCGGGAATCATGCCCATTTCGTGCATGGCTTTGGCAGCGGCAAGTTCCACTTCCAGCCAGCATTCATAGCGGTTTTCCAGGCTCCAGATGCGTTGCATGTCGGGCAGGCTGTATCGCTGAATCATCTCTCTCCCCTATTCATTACCGTTGATCAAATTCTTTAGCAAATCCATCATCCCGCCACCCTGAAAGATATCCATCAGGCCTTGCGCGGCCTGTTCTTTCTGGGGTAAGGGGATGATCTCGGGTGTGCTGTAGTCCACCGTGTCAAAGATCAGCTTTGCGGAGATCATCTTTCCGCTCTTGATTTCGAGGGCATCCAGGGCTCCGCGCGCGGTGTAAGCAGCCATCAGGGTGGCTCCGGACTTCGCATCAACCACCGAATCGAGCTGATAGTTCTTTTTGAAGTTCACCTTCAGATCGTCGCGTACGATCGCTTTATTGGCGATGATCTCGGCACCGTACTTCTGCATCAGATAGTCGGTGGAAGAGAATAGCGCGATGGCTGCTTCGGGGATCTTGTCCTTCAGATTCAGCATTTCAAGGGCAGGCATTATCGGCGCGTTCACCGCCAGATAATCACCCAGATACATGCTCATCAGAGGGGAAGCATTTGCTCCAAAGACCCCGCCATCGATCACGTCCAACCGCATCTGCTTCATGCTTTTTGCGATGTTGAAGGGTTTACGCAGGCTCATGCCGAGGGCGGAAACCTCGATGATGCCGCTGCCGCTGAAGCTTTCCCATTTCTTCAATTCACGTTCCAGTTTCTGCTCTTCCGTTAGGCCAAGACCTCCGGCGCAGGAACTGAGGACTATACAAAGGGCACAGACGCCCAATATCAGATACCTGGTCATGCTTTCCTCCTGTAGATTCGATAAATGCCGATTCCGGCGGCGATCACCATCAGCATGGAGAGAAACTGCCCGATGCTCATAAATCCGAAGATAAAG
>JAVEYV010000314.1:0-3344 GCA_034003305.1 Spirochaetia bacterium
AAGGATATCCCCGCCCTGAAGCCTATGTTTTCCCAGTATCCCAGAGTGCTGTCATATTTGATCCCAGCAGCTTCGAGATTGCTGAAGCTCTTTTGATAGTCAAAGTGCAGATAGTGGGTGCGAAAGCCGGTGGGATTGAAGCCTAGATTCCGCAGGGAGTCCAGTTCCTCATTCAGCACACTCAGATTGAAGGCCGAATCGGGCGAACCGTGCAGTGCCACATCTTGCTGTGCCAGGAGACCAGTAAGCTGCGTACGGGCTACCACATCACCGATGTAATTCTGCCGCTGATCGGGGAAATCGGTGCGGGCCAGGATAAACCAGGTGGATGAAATGCCCAGTTCCAGTTCCCGGCGCAGCAGCTTTTCGATCTGCTGCCGGTGTCCGCGCATGATACGCTTGTGAAGGTAGTGCCCCGCGAGCTTGTAAGCAGCCCTGATGGGACGCTCTGGGAAACTGCGCCAGTTGTACTTGAAGGTCTCATCGATAGTGTCCTCATCCCAGTATATCCAATAATCGATATCATGCGAAAGACTGAGGGCAAAGCGGCGGTCTTCGCGCCAGGAGATGTCTCTGATATACTCCGGCAGATAGTCCTTCATGATATACAGAAGGATGCGGCAATACACGTCCACCACAGGTGTTTCCAGAAAATCCCAACGGTATTGCAGGCTTTCTTTATAATCCACTCGACCCCGCGGCAAGCCCCTTTCACTGAACACATATTCATGCCAGCAAGTGAGGAAGTAGAAGGCACTGGCCACGATGTCCTTGCGTAAAATGCAGCTTTCCTGCAAAAAGGAGAAGATAGCACCGCCCTGAGAGAAGAGGAAGGGCACCTGATTTGTACCAAAGCGGCAGAAATTGACCTTTTCCAGGGGATACAATTCCTTCCCGGAGAAGAAGGTAACTGCCTCCGGATCGAAGTGGATGCGGATGGGATACTCCCGATCAGGAGTCGGACCGTAATACAGATGCGCGGCCTCAAAGCGATTGCCGTAAATGAATTTGGGATTTAGCCTGAGAATATAGCAGAAGGTGCGCAACACAAACTCCGCCTTAGGGATATAATCCCGGGGGAGGTTCAGCAGAATGTTGATATTTGGATATTTCTCCACGGAGGATTACTTCTTCGGCTTTTTTCCCGGCTTGATGATAACCAGATCCAGCACTTCCGAGACATCGGAAACAAAGTGAATTTCCAGCCCTGATAGGATCTCGTCTCCAAAATCAGAGATACTTTCCCGGTTTTCCTCAGGGATGATCAGCGTTCTGATTCCCGCTCGTTTGGCAGCCAGGATCTTCTCCTTCAGACCCCCGATGGGCAACACCTTGCCTTGCAGGGTTACTTCCCCGGTCATGGCAACATCATGCCTCACCTTGGCCTGCATAAATAGCGATGCCAGCGTGGTGGTAAGAGTGATCCCGGCAGAAGGACCGTCTTTGGGTACAGCACCCGAGGGGAAGTGCACATGGATGTCATATTGAGCAAAAGCTTTGGGATCCAGATGGTAGCGGGCGTGATTTGCCTTTAGATAGCTTAGTGCGATGCGGGCTGATTCCTTCATCACTTCGCCCAAAAGTCCGGTTAGATTCACCATCCCCTTGCCTGGCATTCTGGTGCTTTCGCAAAACAGGATCTCACCGCCATAACTGGTCCAGGCCAAACCCGTGGCAACTCCGATTTCAGGCTTGCGGTTCGCCAATTCCAGCGAGTACTTTCGGGGTCCCAGATACTTCTGGATGTCATTATTCTTGATCTGCCAGGGGCCCTTCTCTCCAGAGGCAACTTCCCGGGCGATCTTTCTGAAAATAGAGCCGATGCGCCGTTGCAGATTACGCACTCCAGCTTCCCGTACATAGTAGCGGATCAGTTCTTGCAGTGCGCTTTTGTGTATGGTGACGTTTGCATCCTTCAGCCCATTATCATCCAGTTCCCGGGGGATTAGATAGTTCTTGGCAATGGCGATCTTATCATGCTCCAGATAGCTGGTAAACTCGATTATCTCCATGCGGTCGCGCAGGGGCGGGGGAATTGTCTCCAGAGAGTTTGCTGTGGTGATAAACATCACTTCCGAGAGATCAAAGGGCAGATTGATGTAATTGTCCACAAAGCTGTTGTTTTGTTCCGGATCCAGCACTTCCAGCAGGGCAGATGCTGGATCGCCGCGAAAGTCGCGTCCCAGCTTATCGATCTCGTCCAGCATGAATACTGGATTTGCCGTTCCCTGTCGCTTGATTTCTGTGATAATCTTCCCCGGCATGGCGCCGATATAGGTTCTGCGATGCCCGCGAATCTCCGCCTCGTCGTGGATTCCACCCAGAGACATCCGGATGAACTTTCTATTCAAGGCACTGGCAACTGACTTCCCGATAGAGGTTTTCCCCGTGCCGGGAGGCCCCACGAAGCAGAGGATGGGTCCTTTTAGCTGACCCTTCAGTTTTTTCACAGCAATGTATTCCAAAATGCGTTCTTTAGGCTTTTCCAGGCCATAATGATCCTTGGTGAGAACGCGCTCAATCTTCTTTAAATCCAGACGATCCTTGCTATACGTGGTCCAGGGCAGGTTTACAATCCATTCCAGATAATTGCGGATCACCCCGTACTCGCTGGATGCCGGCTGCATCACCGAAAGACGGTCAAGCTCTTCCATGGCGACTTCGCGCACAGATTCTGGCAGCTTATTCTTTTCGATCAGCTCCTGCCACTTGTAGATTTCCTTGCTTACCTCGTCTGTCTCACCCAGTTCCCGCCGGATGGCATCGAGCTGTTCACGCAGATAATATCGCCGCTGATCTTCGTTCATTTCCAGTTGGATATTGCTACGGATGTGATTTTCCAGGCGCATCTGCCTGATCAATTCAGCCAGCGCATTATTGAGAAACTTAAATCGCAGCTTCAAATCCACCAGTTCCAGAACCCGCTGGCGATCGGATAGCTGCAGCTCGATATTGCCCGCGATAATATCTGCCACGCGGCCGGATTGCTTGATATTGGCAAGCCCCGCGATCATTTCGCGGTTTAGCACATTGCTTTCCTGGGAAATCTTGTCCATCAGTTCCAAAGCGATAGTGCGATATGCCTGGATCTCCATGTCGTCGGTAGTGGGCTCCGTGATTGCCTCTACATCCACCATGATGAAGGGATCCTTTTGCACGTAGCGCTGCAGGCGCAGACGGGATGTGCCTTGCAGCAACAAGCTGATGCTGCCGTCCTGATTGCGCAGCATGCGAAGAATGGTCACTGCGGTACCGATTTCGTGCAGGGCACCATCCTCGCCCTTATCCAAAAAGAAGGCCATCAATTTATCGTTCGAAAGCGCATGATCTATCACAAGCTTGGA